>NZ_JBBWCB010000036.1:0-49307 GCF_039888995.1 Pseudomonas rossensis
CACAGGTACAGTGATCTCCTGTGGGAGCGAGCTTGCTCCGGGCGGCGATCCGACGATGGCGGTCTGGCAGGCGCTACAGGTCTTTCAGAGTGTCGGCCATGTCATCCCCTCATAGGAGCTACCGAAGGACGCGATCTTGGCAATAGCCCCGACAACGCTGCTTCTTCCTGCAACCACGCAAAAAACGCCCGCACTGGCGGATGCCGTTCGCGCCCCGGAACGCACAGTGCAGCGTAACCGGCACCATCGACCTGAACCTTCCCCTTGTAAGCCACCAGCAAATCACTGGCCACGCTCTCGGACACCAGAATATTGCTCGCCAGCACCAGGCCTTGCCCGGCAATCGCCGCTTGCAGGGCGTAATGCTCTTCGTCGTATTCGCGAACCGCTGGTTGCCCCGCAAGCCAGTTCTCGCCGGATTGTGCGCACCAGGCCTCCCAGCCGTGGGCGTACAGTTTGGAGTTATGCCAGCGCACGCTGATCAGCGTCGGCGTTCGGCTGGCGGCCAGGGCGACTTGCTCCGGCGAGCCATAAACACCGAAGGATTCGTCGAACAGACACAGGCCATAAAGGTTCGGGTAATCACCGAGGCTATAGCGCAGCACCAGATCGACGCTGGCGTCCTGATGCAAATCGATGACTTCGCAATGGGTATCGAGCCGCAGGCTGATGTTCGGGTGCCGGGCGTAGAACCGGCCCAGTCGGGGCACCAGCCATAACGCAGCGAAAGCAGCGGTGGTGGAGATCGTCAGGCTCGCGCCGCTGCGTTGCGGGCGCAGTGTATCGACACTTTGCGCCACTTCCAGCAAGGCACCGTGCAAGCTGTGGAACAGCCGTTCACCGCAGTCCGTCAGGCGAACTTGCCGTGGCAGTCGCTCGAACAACGGCACACCGAGCCAGGTCTCCAGCGAACGGATCTGATGGGAAACCGCCGTCGGCGTCACCGAGAGTTCTTCGGCGGCAGCCTTGAAGCTCAGCAGGCGCGAGGCGGATTCAAAGGCGCGCAGGGCGGTCAGCGGCAGCGAGGCAAACATTGAAAGCTCCATGGATGAAATAGATTCATCCAGAATGATTTTTGTTCATTTGAAGAGGGGCGGCTACGCGCTTCAAGCTGCAAGCCACAAGCAGTTTGAGTTTAGTCCTTCAGGAGATTCAGATGAGCACAATTCTTGCCGTACATGCCAGCCCCCGTGGCGACCGTTCTCACTCCCGGCGCTTGGCCGAGGTGTTTCTTTCAGCCTGGCAAGCGGCCAATCCGCAGTCGCACCTGACCCGTCGCGAAGTCGGTCGGGCGTTGATTCCGCCGGTCAACGAGGCTTTTGTGGCCGCCGCGTTTTACCCCGAGCCCGATGCGCGGCCGCTGTCGATGCAGGCCGACCTGGCGTTCAGCGATGAATTGGTGGGCGAGGTACTCGGTCACGATTTATTGGTGATTTCCACGCCGATGCACAACTTCAGCGTGCCCAGCGGCCTCAAGGCCTGGATCGATCAGATTGTGCGACTCGGGTTGACCTTCAATCACACCCTGGACAATGGCGTCGCCCAATACGAGCCGCTGGTGCAGGGCAAAAAAGCGTTGATCGTCACCAGTCGCGGCGGGTTCGGTTTCGGGCCCGGTGGAGCACTTGAGGCGATGAACCATGCCGACCCGTTGTTGCGAACGGCATTGGGGTTCATCGGCATCACCGACATCACGGTCGTGGCCGCCGAAGGCGAAGAATCCGAGGCGCGCACCTTCCAGATCTCCGCCGCCGAGGCCGAGCAGCGTTTGCGTGCGCTGGCCAGGGAGTTCTAGATGGCCTGGCTGTTTTTGCTGATCGCCGCCGGCTTCGAAGTCACCTTTGCCATGGGTATGAAGTACGCCGAAGGCTTCACCCGGCTCTGGCCGTCGATGATCACCGTGGTGGCCGCGGTGGGCGGGATCTACTTCCTGACCCTGGCCCTGCGCGAGTTGCCGGTGAGCATCGCTTACCCGATCTGGACCGCCATCGGCTCACTGGGCACGGTGTTTCTCGGGTTTGCGTTGCTCGGTGAAAGCCTGACGGCGGTCAAACTGGTGTCGGTCGGATTGATCGTGGCGGGGGTGGTGGGGCTGAAGTAGCGCGGGATGTCATAGACTGGTCGTCGAGTTGTCATCTTCGATGCCGATGCTTGGCTGATGTCTTGCATTCAGCCTTGCGTCACCTCACCGATCACAAGGAAGTTCGCCCATGTCGCAAGGTTCTGCCACGCGTTACCCGTTGGTGCTGGTCCCGGGAATGCTCGGGTTTATCCGTCTGCTGATTTATCCATATTGGTACGGGATCGTCTCGGCGTTGCGCCGCGGTGGGGCGACGGTGATTGCAGTACAGGTTTCTCCGCTCAATTCCAGCGAAGTGCGTGGTGAGCAGTTGCTGGCGCGGATCGACGAGATTCTGCGCGAAACCGGGGCCGAGAAGGTCAACCTGATCGGCCATAGCCAGGGCTCGCTCACCGCCCGTTACGCCGCTGCCAAACGCCCGGATCGGGTGGCGTCGGTGACGTCGGTGGCAGGGCCCAATCACGGTTCTGAGCTGGCGGATTACCTGCACAAACACTATCCGGGAGACAGCGCCAAGGGGCGTTTACTCAGCGTTTTACTGCGCTGGATCAGTGCGCTGATGAGCCTGCTGGAGACCGGTTATCGCGGACCGAAATTGCCGGTGGATATCCATGCCTCCCATCATTCACTGACGACTGAAGGCGTGGCGCTGTTCAACCAGCGTTATCCACAGGGCTTGCCTGAAACCTGGGGCGGGCATGGGCCGGAAGAGGTCAACGGCGTGCGGTATTACTCCTGGTCCGGGACCTTGCAGCCGGGCAAGACCGATCGTGGGCGAAACCTGTTTGATGGGACCAACCGCAGTTGTCGTTTGTTTGCCAGGACCTTCGTTCGAGAAGTCGGGCATTGCGACGGAATGGTCGGGCGTTACAGCTCGCATCTGGGGACAGTGATCGGCGATGAGTATCCGATGGATCACTTCGACATCGTCAATCAGTCGTTGGGTTTGGTGGGGAAGGGCGCGGAGCCGGTCCGGTTGTTTGTCGAGCATGCTGCACGGCTGAAGACCGCGGGTCTATAAGATCAAAAGATCGCAGCCTTCGGCAGCTCCTACGTTGGAATGCGTTCTCCCGTAGGAGCTGCCGAAGGCTGCGATCTTTTTCTATCAGGCGACGCTGATCTTGCGGCCCAACACCGTGGTCCAGCGCTCCGAAAGAATCACCCCACCCAACGTCAACATCCCGCCGACCAGGTGATACATCGCCAACTGCTCATGCAGCACCACCGCCGCAATCAGCGCAGTAATCAACGGCAGCAGATTGAAAAACAGCGTGGTCCGGCTCGGCCCCAGGCGGATCACGGCCTGCATCCACGCCAATGGCGCAAGCATCGAGGCCAGCAGGCAGGCGTAAAGCACCAGCGGAATGTTCTGCAGCGTCGGGCCGATCTTCGGTGAAGCAAGGAACAGCGGAAACAGCACCACCACCGCTACCCATACCTGCAAGTACAGCAACACCAGCGGCGGTAATCTCAGCTGCCATTTTTTCAGCAGCGTGCTGTAGATCGCGTAGGCCAGGGTGGCGATCAGCATCATCGCGTCACCCAGGTTCACCCCGTGTTCAAGCAGCGCACCAAGGCTGCCGGATGAGACGACCACCAAAACCCCCGCGAACGACAGCACCGCACCGGCCAGTGCGCCGATGGTCAGGCGCTGGCCGAGGCTAATGATCGCCATGGCCAGCGACATCAGTGGCATCAGCGACAGGATGATGCCCATGTTGGTGGCCGAGGTCAGGCTCGCCGCGAAGTACGCCAGGCTTTGGTAAACAGCCATGCCGAGCACGCCGAGCACAAAGATCTTGCCCAGGTTCGGGCGGATCGCTGGCCAATGGGCGATCACCGGTTTGAGCATGAAGGGTGTGAACAGCAGTCCGGCAAGCAGCCAGCGGTAAAAGCCGATCTCGGCGGGGAAGATCGCCCCGGCCGACATCTTGGTGATCACGGTGTTGCCGGCCCAAATGAAAATGGCCAGCAGGGGATAAGCGTATTGCATCAGAGAAAACCAGAGCGTTAATGAGGGGTGATTATCGCTTGTCTGGATACAAGCCTATACTTCGATCCAGACAACCTTCCCCTGATGACGGACAGCATGAACAGTAAACACATCGATCTGCTCGACTTCAGCGAACTGCCTGCCCCGGTGTACTTCCGTTATGCCGACTTTGATGCACATCGTTATGCCTCGGCGCACCGTCATCCATGGGGCACGCTGGAGTATTCGGCCCACGGCGTATTGCACATGGAAATCGGTGGCAGCCGCTTCATGTCGCCGCCGCAATATGCGGTGTGGGTGCCGCCGCAGACCGAGCACAGCTTCTATAGCCATCAGCCCATCAACTATCGCGCGGTCTGCCTGGCTCCGCTGATGTGCCAGGAACTGCCGCAACAGGCCTGCACCCTGGCCATCAGCGACATCCTCAAAGCAATCCTCAAAGACTTTGCCTCACGCGATGTGAAGATTCCCGAGCACGACGCTGACAAACGTCTGGCTCAGGTGTTGGTAGATCAGCTGCAACAGGCGCCCATCCACGAGTGTTATTTGCCCTACGCCAGCAGCTCGGGATTGCTCGGGATACTCGAAGCCTTGCAGGCCGAGCCCGGTGATAACCGGCCATTGGCGGAATGGGCCGCGCAGATCCATGTCAGCGAACGCACCCTGGCGCGGCGGTTTGTGCGTGAGTTGGGCATGAGTTTTGGTGAGTGGCGGCAGCGGTTGCGGTTTCTGGCGGCGATCGAAGCGCTGGACAGCCACCGCAGCATTCAGGAGATCGCGTTCGACATGGGCTACAGCACCGGTTCAGCGTTTATCGCGATGTTTCAACGCCAGGCAGGGTGCACGCCGGAACAGTATCGGCGACACCGGGGAGGCTGATGCTCCTGAGTTGTATTTTTTCTTAAAAATTATTGAATGAAAGTTAAATTAAATATTGCGGTGTCGTGTGTATGTGGCGTTGTTTAATTAACATCTATTTTTTTGCGAAGCCTCTTACACGTTTTGTCGGAAACACACTCAATAAAATTTCTATGCCTCGCTGTATGCTCCAGTATGCATTTATTAACTTGCTTTGGAGTTGTCAGTCATGGGGCATTCAGTTCTAGTTCGCGGACCGTCCGTATTAATTGCGCAAGAAAAAGGTATTCATCATGAATTTATCAAAGAGGCTATGCCCGCATGGGTGGCTGATGCCTCGTTGGAAAGAGTGCATGCGCTGAAACTAGGGCTGTCCGGTATCCCTCGATGGAGTAAGGAGGCGCCTTCGGCATTGCACTCAAGTCTGAAAAAAACGATGGTGGCGAGTTGGAAAGCCCAAAATGATGTCGACCGAATGCTCGGTGAATTGCAGGATGTTTACGCGTTTGCCGAACCCTTACTGCATCAGGCATTGAAAAAACAATACGGAATCGACGTCGATGTCAGAAGCACTTATTTAAAATTGTTCTCTCCGGCAAAGTTGTCCCCGTGGGCGCTTAACATTACGGGCGGTGTCAAATCTCGAACCGTCTCCATGCTCGATGCGGCATTGCACAACTTTGCACTCAATGAAGTCCTTCTCCCTGACTCGCAGTTTATTTCCAGACCTGACGAACTGGGTCACTTTGAAATACTGGGCATCCGAAACAAGATATCTATCGAGCAGTTCAAGACAGTGTGTCGAGTGCTGGATGTTGGCGCTCAATACAAGGAACACCTCGAAAGTTATTTGCGTCCCACCGATGGCCTGGCACAGGGATGGGTGCAGAACAAAGTCATCAAAAGTCAGCAACACGCGCTGAACGCCGCCACAGATTGGGCCTTGATGCGAAAAGATATCTCGGCCAACGGCTATCGGGTGGTGAAGGGCATACTCGAAGGGGTTAAAGGCCTGAAACTGGAAGGCATCCCGGTTCGTTATTATCACCTGACGATGCTGGACACCCGGCTGCACGGCATTGTGCTGATCACCGGTGATCTGGACGCACCTGGTGCAGGGAGGCGACTCATTGCCTATGTGCCGAACGACCCCGAGCATCCGTTGAAAGAGTATGCGTCGCTGGGCGAGTTCTCGCTCGAACTCACCCGCCAGTTACGCGACGCTGGCCAGGCGCCCGCTCGTGAGGGCCTCCCCTACAGGCGCAGTTATCAGCAGTTCTTCAGCCGCTTTGTCGCCCATCAGCGCCGCGGGCATTTCTTTGCCGAGCTTAACAGTCAACTTGTCGAGATCACCCGGCATGAAAAGGAACGGGGCGTGGACCTGCCTGTCTGGCGAGAAACTGCCGTGGACAACCCGCGCCTTCGTTTTGGGACCCTGAAGTTCGAAGAGGATACCGAAACCCGTTTCAATGGCGACCTGTGGGTTTATCTCTACCAGGTCCAGCAAAACAAAATCCTCAACGACGCACGAGAGATGGTGATTTCCACCGCCGATGCCGATCGCATGGAGCGTTGGGCCTGGTTCGACAATCTGGAGAAGATGCTGTCCGACATCCTCAATGCCGCATTATTGGTCGTGACGCCATTCGTGCCTTTTCTGGGCGAGGCGATGATGGCTTACATGGTTTATCAGCTAGTCAGTGAAGTGGTCGAAGGCGTCGTTGACCTGGCCGAAGGTGTTTATCTAGAGGGGGCCGAGCACCTGATCGGCTTCGTTGAAAGTTTGATCCAGTTGGGCTCGTTCGGCGCTGGCATGAAGCTCGGATCGGAGGTGGTGCTGCCCAAGCTTTCGTCGTTCATCGAAGGGAGCAAGCCGGTCACCCTGTCCAACGGCGACAAGCGTCTGTGGGGACAGAACCTCGAGCCCTACCAGCGCGATCTTATGCTGTCCGCCGATTCAAAACCCGACGATCAATGGCTGCATCGGCATGAGGGCAAGCCGATCCTCAATCTCGATACGCGCTACTTCGAACTTAACAAAGACCTGCAGACCGGCAAGCACCGGGTGCAGCATCCTGCCCGGCCGGACGCCTATCAACCGGTGGTCGAGAGTAATGGAGAAGGCGCTTTCGTGATTGAAGGTGAGCAGCCCCATTTGTGGGATGACGATACGTTGATGGCGCGACTCGGTCAGCCGATGGAAGGGTTGGCGGACGCGTACGGTGACATTCGAACGGTCAGTCGCAGCGACGCCAACGCGATCCGCCGGATGTATGTCGACAAGGAGCGCGCTTTACCCTTGCTGAGCGATACCGTGACGCGCTTCCGGATCGACCACGATATTCAGACATTTATTGAGCAGATTGGCAGTGATCATCCGCAGGACTATTTAAAAGCCGACCCCGCCTTTCAGTTTCGGTTGCTCGATGGCATATGGCCCGGTCGGGCAATTGAACTGGTAGGTGCTGACGGTCAGGTCCTTGGGGTTATTGGCCGTGCCGACGCGTCACCTGTGCGTATACGAAAGGATCGCTTGATCGACGGTGATTTGCTTAAAACGCTGTTAGCCCACCTTGATCAAGCCGAAACAAAAACACTGATGAACGACGAGTTCGGCGCACCGGTATTGGCCGTCGATGTGAACGCGCGAAAGCTGAGGCTTGAACTGGCGAAACTTGCCAAAAACAGGCGTACATCGTTGTTCGAAGCGCGCTACCGTCAGCTTGAAAATGCCCGAAGTGCGAAGAGTACCTCGGTGCGAAATATCCAGGCCCGAATGCCGGATTTGCCGGGCACCGTTGCCCAAGAGTTGCTGGCGATTGCCACTCGCCCGGAGTTGCAGGATATCGCACGAGGGAAACTGTCCGACAGGTTGGAAAACCTTGCGCGCTGGGCCCTTCGGGACGTACGAAGCGCCCGCGCTTATGAGGGGCTACATCTGGATTCAGTCGACAATCCTGATACCCGCAGGCTGGCCTTGCACTCCCTGGAAAACCTGCCCGGCTGGAATCCTGACGTGCGAATCGACGTTCACCGGTTCGAGTTGCGAGGCGCGTTGCTGGACAGCATCGGCAAGGAAGATGCCACCATTCGACGCACTATCGTCGAACGTGAAGACCTGACCTTCCAGGCCTATGACGATGAAGGCAACACCTTGAATGCCGGATCGGACTTTTATACATCGATCCTGCAGGCACTACCGGACGCCGCGCGTAATGCCCTGAACATTCACATAGGGCAAGGACGGCAACTGCAAGAGGCGATTCGTAACCGGGCATTGAAACCTTATCGGTTCCTGAAAGTCCTTTCGGACCTTCCCGCGCTTGACCCGCTCACTTTCGATCCCCAGGTAATGCGCCTGCGTGGCGGCGCTCCGACCGGCGAAGGTGAGGCGGTCGTGTTGCAGGCAATCGCGGATCGCTATTCGGAGCTTGTCGCAGGCGCGTTTCATCCTTCCGTCTCGTCATACGCAAGATATGACTACCTGCGTGGCTTGAAGCTGATGGACGACAACTTTCCTGATGAGTGCTTTTATTCTCTTTGGCAGGCATTGGTCGAAGCCAACACAGCCGCGGACGCTGAGGCCAATGCAAGTATCGTAAAAAGCATTGAGGCGTTGCCCGATCTGGAAAAACTGATGTTGCCAGAGCAATTTGAACCATTGCTCGGGCAACTTTTCACCGGGGATGGCCTGATCCCGCTGCCCGAATCCGTGCGCAACCTGGCCATCAATGCCCGAAATCTGGAGCGCACCGGACGGACCGACGAGTATCAGGCGCTGTTACGTTCAGTCCGGGAAAACGCTGTAACGCCAAGCCCTGAATTGGCCGATTTGCAAAGCTATGGCGAGCTGCTGTTCAGTGGTGTCGTGACGTCCGACGAACCGATTGAGGTTTCGCCGCCAATCATGGCCGACCTGAAAATGGCACAGCGTGCCATCTGCCGCACCAAGGAGCTTATCCCCCTGTCCGGCAATCAGTTGCCGAGCATGTGGGAAAAGGGCGGTTCGGCGATTGCGAAGATCAAGGGTCTTAGGGAAATGAACCTGGAGGAAGGCGGTTTCACCGCAAAACTGACCATCGCTGAAGCGGCTCGTAAAGCCATTGAAATCAAGGGCGGCAATTGCTCGGAAAACTCGAAAGTGACGTTTTCGATCCTCGCCAGTCAGCCCCGGACGTCGAGCGTTCACATTGTCAGAGCCACTGATTTTGACCATCAATATGTGGTCATTGGCGATGACTTGGGTAATCCCGAGGCTCTGGTCGTCGCCGATTCCTGGCCGGAGTTCCCTACGGCTCATTTGGCCAGCAAGGGCTACTTCGAGTTCGAAACGCCGCCGGTGGAGACACTCGCGCCCGGTCCGGCCGTCGCTGAATACGAGTTTATCAATGAGGTCCCGTCAGGCCCGGCGACGTTGCCTGTCGTTTCCGAACCGAACACGTTCAGGCAGATAAAAATAAACAAGCTGTACAAGTCCGGGGCGTACGCCCAATGGACATCCTTAAATGAGTTAGGCCAAACCTACCGCGTGGAGGGCGGCACTCCGGTTTCGTTCGAGCGATTGCCTGCCTCGGTCATTGAGAATCGGGTTGAGGCTTATAACCGCTACTCGAAAGCGTTCGAAGACATCCTGCGTGCGCAGGAGAACGCGGAATAATCGCTGGCGGATGAAGGTGTAACAGGTCTTGTCTACACTGCCCTTGAGGTCGCGCCGCTCGGCGCGGCAACAAGGAGAAAACTCCATGAAGATGTTGCGTGTCCCTTTGTTGATGATCGGTTTGCTGCTTTGCGCCCAAGGCTTCGCCGCCACGGAGCAACAGAACAAGATGACCACCTGCAACGCCGACGCTACCGCAAAAAGCCTCAAGGGCGATGAGCGCAAAGCCTTCATGAGCACTTGCCTCAAAGCTGCGCCGGCTACCGAGGCCGCCAAACCCCTGACGCCTCAGCAAGAGAAGATGAAAACCTGCAACGCCACCGCCGCCACCCAGGCCCTCAAGGGTGATGCGCGCAAAACCTTCATGAGCGATTGCCTGAAGAAAAAATAAATAGGCTCGCTCCCACAATGGATCTGTGTACGCAGGACAAATGTGGGAGCGAGCCTGCTCGCGAAGGGGCCGGCAATGACGCTGAAAAAAGTCGCCAGCGCCGACCTACACAATCCCTAGTGCTGGCATCGGAACGCTGGCAGACTGCCAATCCTTTTACGCCGTTCGTTTTGAGGCTGTATGCCAACGTTTTCTCAACGCCAAGTCTTGCTGCTAATCAGTTGGGTCATCATCTTTGGTGGTTTGCTGCTGGTGATCCCGCTGCGATTGCTGCCCAGTCTGCTGGCCGGGCTGTTGGTGTTCGAACTGGTCAACATGCTCACCCCGCAATTGCAGCGGCTGATCGAAGGTCGGCGGGCGCGCTGGCTGGCGGTGGCGTTATTGGGGACGTTAGTGGTCAGTGTGTTGACGCTGATCTTTGCCGGCGCCATCAGCTTTCTGCTGCATGAAGCGGAAAACCCCGGCGCTTCTCTCGACAAATTCATGGTTGTGGTCGACCGTGCGCGCGGGCAATTGCCGCCGTTCATCGACGTCTATCTGCCGGCCAGTGCCGCCGAGTTCCGCGTGGCGATTGGCGAGTGGATGAGCAAGCACCTCAGCGACTTGCAACTGGTGGGCAAGGACGCGGCGCACATGTTTGTGACGCTGCTGATCGGCATGGTGCTGGGGGCGATCATTGCCTTGCAGCGCGTGCCGGACGTGACCAAGCGCAAGCCATTGGCCGCCGCGCTATTCGACCGTTTGCACCTGCTGGTCCAGGCGTTTCGCAACATCGTGTTCGCCCAGATCAAGATTTCCCTGCTCAACACCTTCTTCACCGGGATTTTCCTGGCGGTGGTCCTGCCGATGTTCGGGATCAAGCTGCCGTTGACCAAAACCCTGATCGTACTGACCTTCCTGCTCGGCCTGCTGCCGGTGATCGGCAACCTGATATCGAACACCCTGATCACCATCGTCGGTTTGTCGCTGTCGATCTGGGTGGCCGTGGCGGCGCTGGGTTACCTGATTGTTATCCACAAGCTCGAATACTTCCTCAACGCGCGCATTGTCGGCGGGCAGATCAGTGCCAAGTCGTGGGAGTTGCTGCTGGCAATGCTGGTGTTCGAGGCCGCGTTCGGCCTGCCGGGGGTGGTGGCAGGGCCGATTTATTACGCGTATCTGAAGAGTGAGTTGAGGCAGGTGGGGATGGTTTGATCCAAGAGATGCAGGGCCTGGTCTGACGCCATCGTCGGAACGCCGCCCGGAGCAAGCTCGCTCCCACATAGTCTTGCAAACACAGGTCCAGTGTGGGAGCGAGCTTGCTCGCGATGGGGGCGCCTCGGTTTCGGATCAATCCATGTTGCCGTAGCGCTTCATCGCTTCAATCGCCAAGCCACTGCCGATGCTGCCGAAGATGTTTCCTTCCACATGCTGCGCGTTCGGCAACATCGCCGAGACGCTGTTGCGCAGTGCCGGAATTCCGCTCGAACCACCGGTGAAAAACACCGTGTCCACCTGATCAACGCGTACGTTAGCGTCGTTCAGCATTTGCGTGACGCTGTTGCGCACGCGCTCCAGCAGGTTGTCGATGGCCGATTCGAACAGTGCCCGGCTCAACTCCACGCTCAAACCCGGTTCGATGCGATCCAGCGGCACATGGCGGCTGTCGGCGTGGGTCAGCTGGATCTTGGTTTCTTCCACTTCCATGGCCAGCCAGTGGCCGGCGCGCTGGTCGATCAGCTTGAACAGGCGATCGATGCCGCCGGTGTCTTCGATGTCGTAGCGCATGCTGCCCAGCGCCAGGGTCGACTTCTGCGAATACACCGAGTTGATGGTGTGCCAGGTCGCCAGGTTCATGTGGTGGCTGGTTGGCATGTAGGCGCCGCTCTTCATCCGGCTGCCATAGCCGAACAGTGGCATCAGGCCTTGCAGGCTCAGCTGCTTGTCGAAATCGGTCCCGCCGATGTGCACGCCGCCGGTGGCGAGGATGTCATCGTGACGGTTGTCGTGGGTACGGCGTTCAGGGGACAGGCGCACCAGCGAGAAGTCTGACGTACCACCGCCGATGTCGACGATCAGGACCAGCTCTTCTTTTTCGATGGTCGACTCATAGTCGAAGGCCGCCGCAATCGGTTCGTACTGGAACGAAACGTCCTTGAAACCGATGGCGCGTGCCACGTCCACCAGAGTGTTTTCGGCTTCCTGGTCGGCCAATTCATCGTCATCGACGAAGAACACCGGACGACCCAGTACCACTTCCTCGAACTCGCGACCGGCGGCGGTTTCGGCGCGCTTCTTCAGTTGGCCGATAAACAGCCCAAGCAAATCCTTGAACGGCATTGCCGTGCCGAGGACGCTGGTGTCGTGCTTGATCAGCTTGGAGCCCAGCAGGCTCTTGAGCGAGCGCATCAGCCGGCCTTCATAACCTTCCAGGTACTCGTGCAGCGCGAGGCGGCCGTACACCGGGCGGCGTTCTTCCATGTTGAAGAAGACCACCGAAGGCAGGGTGATCTTGTCGTCCTCCAGCGCGATCAGCGTTTCCATGCCGGGGCGCAGCCAGCCGACGGTGGAGTTGGACGTGCCGAAGTCGATACCACAGGCACGGGCTGGAGATGCGTTTTTCATGTCTTTCGAGTTCCGGTTAAAAAACGGCCGCGCAGTGTATGTCAGTGCGGCGCAGATTCGAAGGCCGACTATCCGCTAAATCTCAGCTATAAGCGCCTTGAAAGACTATCCTTCGCCCCAAACTTGTCTGCATTGGGCCTGGCAGCCACAGGACGGTCGCAAGAACCGTCCTCCGCTGCCGATAAACTTCTGATGCGCTACCCGGTCACAATAGTGTCCTGCCTCGCAAATACTGCTCCTTTTTGACGGCGTCTGTTTCTGCCATGCTGCGTTGCCGCTCCTCGCCATAGCGGGCTATGACTCGTCGCGGCGCCTTGCCTGGCAGCAACAGCCACTCGTCAAAAGAGGAACGTATTTGCGAGGCAGGACACTAGAGATCGGTCAACCCGACGGCTGGCAATGAGTGCATGCTGGCGGTGGTGGCGCGATATCGATAACGGATGGTGATTCCCTCGATGGACTTCAAAGACTATTACAAGATTCTCGGTGTGGAGCCGACGGCTGACGATAAGACGATCAAGGCCGCCTATCGCAAACTGGCGCGCAAGTATCACCCGGACGTCAGCAAGGAAAAGGACGCCGAGTCCAAATTCAAAGATGCCTCGGAAGCCTATGAAGCGCTGAAAAGCGCCGACAAGCGCGCCGAATACGACGACTTGCGCAAATACGGCCAGCACGGCCAACCGTTCCAGGGCCCGCCGGGCTGGCAGGGTCGTGGCGCAGGCGGTTTCGGCGGTGGTCAGGACACAGGCGATTTTTCGGACTTCTTCAGTTCGATTTTCGGCAACCGTGGCCCTGGTTTTGGTGGTGGACAGTCGGGCCGTAGCGCCGGGCGTCGAGGGCAAGACGTGGAAATGGAACTTGGGATTTTTCTGGAAGAAACCCTCTCGAACGAATCGAAGAAGGTCACCTTCCAGGTGCCGCAGTACAACGCTGCCGGCCAGCATGTCAGCAACACCAGCAAAAGCCTGAACGTGAAGATCCCGGCCGGCGTGACCGACGGCGAGCGCATCCGCCTCAAGGGCCAGGGTGCACCGGGCACGGGTGGCGGGGCCAATGGCGACTTGTTCCTGATCATTCGTTTTGCGCCGCACCCCAAGTTCGACGTCGAAGGCGAGAACCTGATCATTACCTTGCCGTTGGCCCCGTGGGAATTGGCGTTGGGCGCCGAAGTTGCCGTGCCGACCCTGACGGGCAAGATCAACCTCAAGATTCCTGCCGGCAGCCAGAACGGCCAGCGCATGCGCGCCAAGGGCCACGGCTTGATGAACAAGGCCGGTCATCGCGGTTATCTGTTTGTACAGCTCAAGGCCGTCATGCCTAAAACCTCGGACGACGAGGTCAAGGCGTTGTGGCAGGAACTGGCGAAAAGAGCGGCTTTCAACCCCAGAGAAAACTTCTGATCCAAGAGACGGAGTAGCCCATCATGAGCAACCCCCTGATCGTTCAACTGGACATGGCAGAATTCTGTGAGGCGACCGACCTGTCGGACGTCTACGTGATCGAGATCGTCGAGCACGGCATCCTCGAACCTCAGGGCAACCAGCCCAAGGATTGGCGTTTCAACGATTATGAGCTGGCGCTGGCCAAGCGTGCCGCCAAGCTGCGGCACGATCTGGAGCTGGAATGGGAAGGCGTCGCCCTGGCGCTGGACCTGCTTGAAGAGGTCCAGCAACTGCGGGCCGAGAACCGCATGTTGAAGCAGCGGTTGGGGCGGTTGGTGATCGAGTAGTTCAGCATCAAAAGATCGCAGCCTGCGGCAGCTCCTACGGATTTGCGTACGGCTTCGACTGCTCGGCGTAGATACCGTCTCGAACCGTCGCTACGAGACCACCCGCGACACCCTCGGCAATACCACGCTAAACGTCGTGCCCTCGGCCTCGCTGGAGCTGACTTCGATCGTGCCCTGATGCGCATCCACCACTTGTTTGACGATGAGCAAGCCCAACCCAAGTCTGGTGGAAGGGTCGGCGAGCTCTTCGCTGGCGCTGCACACCAACGGGTCGAAAATCGTCGGCAGTGCGTCGGCGGGTATTGGCTCGCCATGGTTGTGCATGGCCAGCGTCACCTGATCTTTTTCTCCGATGATGCTCAGGGTCACCGGACGGTGATTGGCGCGCCGTGCTGCAGAGCGTTGCCGACCAGGTTTTGTAGCAGTTGGTCGAGGCGCGCGCGGTCCCAGATACCGTGAGTGCCGCCTTCGACGTTCAGTTGTGAGTGGCAGTCCGGCTGCCCGGCGCCGGCCTCGTCCAGCGCCGCTTTTGCGGCGGCGGCCAAGTCCATCGGTGTCGGTTCGATGGTGCAATGAATTGGGCGAACTGTTCCCAGTCATCGACGATACGGTCGATGTGTACCACGATGAATTCGGCGAGGCACATGGCTCATGTCCCAGTGAGTGAACATGCCATGGTATGCAGGTAAAACAGCGTGTGGCGAGGGCATAAAACCAATGGAAAACAAGGGTGTTATATATGTATGTTCAACTCTTTAATAGTTAAACGATCGCGCTCTTGATCGGCCGGCGGTCGAACAGTTTTTTAGTCTTTTATTTCAGGGGGTGCCGCTTAAGCTGGTCACTTCTATCGTTATCTTTGGTTGTTACATAATGTCTGAATTAAAAGGGTTGGAAGGTGTTGAACAAGCGCCGGTTAATCCAGTGACCCATAAAGG
Organism: Pseudomonas rossensis; assembly: GCF_039888995.1. Classification (NCBI taxonomy): domain Bacteria; kingdom Pseudomonadati; phylum Pseudomonadota; class Gammaproteobacteria; order Pseudomonadales; family Pseudomonadaceae; genus Pseudomonas; species Pseudomonas rossensis. The sequence goes on from NZ_JBBWCB010000036.1 coordinate 15,254, forward strand.
CCCTCACCACGTACGTATTGTCCAGGCACTGCCCCGCGCAATAACAGAAGCACCCATGAGCCGCCTGTTATCACTGGACATTGCAAGTCCAGCGTTCCCCGATTGGTACATAAATGCGTCCAGCCTCGATCGGCAGCGCCTAAAGGCGCTGGTTGATGAGCGCTGGCGGTTGCAGGCGAAGGTGGATGCCCCTCTGAAAGACTTGCAGCAGGACATCCAGGCGTTTGCCAAACCCTTGCTTTCCTTGCTCATCTGGTCAAATTTCAACTTCGATGTCGATGTCAGCGAGTTGAAGGTGAAGCTGTATGTGCCGGACAGGATTCTGCTGGTGATCGACCGTGGCGCCAGTTATCTGCGTGAATCCACCCTGCTGGAGGCGGCGTTGCATAACTTCGAAGAACCGGAAACCGCAAACGATCATTTCAGGACCGGTTCCGGTGTGTATTCGAAGAACTTCAGGGGTGAACTGAAACTTGTGAAAGCAATGACGATCACCAAGATCGCCACCCTGTGTCGGCGGTTGAACCTGGGTGCACAGTATCAAACCCATATAAAAAGCATTCTGCTACCGTCCGATCCAAACGCCAGGCAGTTATTGCAAGATAATGCGGTGGCCGCGCAGAAGGCGTCCTTTAACCTGGATGCGTTAACGGCTTACTTGAAAAAAGATATCAGCGAGGATGCGTACAACAAACTTCAGCAGGTGCGTGATAACAAAAGCGATATCACCTTTCATGATCAGCCGCTGCACCGGCATCGACTGTCGCTGATGGGCTTCCCGTTGCACGGCATCGTGTTGTTCAGTGCCGTGAGCCAGCCGTCCCGGCTCAAGCCGCTGGTCGACGCATTAACGGCGGATGAAATTAAAATCTTGAGCGACTTGTCACATCGCGCACCAGTGATGCCAGGAGATTATTACGGGAAGTTCAAACTGTTGCGGTCGTTCTTCACCAACGGTCCTTCCAAAGTCCATGAGGACATGCTGCGTCGCGAGGATATTTATCAGCAAAACCGTCTGGATGGGCCGGTGATTGCCTACGTGCCGGACGATCCCCTGCATCCGTTGAAAGAGTACAACTCCCTCGCCGACTTCATGAAAGAGCTGCTTGGCCAATTGCGCGATGCGCAGTATCAGGCGTTTTTCAGTCGCTTCGTGAGGCAAAAGGACAAGGGCAAATTCTTTGCCCGGGTCAACGAACGCCTGTCGCGTGTTGTCTGGCAGCAACGCGAGCCGTTGGACATGGGCCCCTGGTGGCGGGAAACCGCAGTCGAAAACCCCAATGCCGAGCCCATCACCAACCTGATTGCCGGAGATCTGTGGCAATGGTTGTATGTCGACAAACGCGATAAAGCCATCGCCGATGCGCGGGTCATTGCAGTGCCGACCGGCGATGAGGACGCTGCGACACGCTGGAAGCGTCTGACCAGCTACCTGGACATCGGCTGGAATGTGTTCAACTTTGTCGGGATGTTGATTCCGGGCGTGGGTGAAGTGCTGTTGGGCGTAATGGTGGCGCAGATCGCCGATGAACTGCTGGAAGGCATCGAAGACTGGAGCAAGGGCGATCGGGACGAGGCGGCGTCCCATATTAACGGGGTGCTGATCAATTTTGCCCAGTTGGCGCTGATGGGCGCCGGGCACGTACTGCCCCGGGGTGCCGCAGCAGTAAAGCCCAGCGCGCTGATCGACAGCCTCAAACCGGTGGAGCTCCCCGGTGGTAAATCCCGCCTGTGGAAGCCCGACGTCGGGCCTTACGAGCATCCGGTGGCGCTGCCGGCCAATGCCGTGCCCAACGACATCGGCCTGTATGAGCACGGCGGCAAGCCGTGGCTGCGGCTGGAGGAAAAGAACTATCAGGTGAGCCAGGACCCGGTGACGGGGCAGCACCGACTGGAGCATCCGCAGCGCCGCACGGCCTACAAACCGCGGGTGGAACACAACAACGCCGGCGCCTGGAAGGTGGAGACCGAGCAACCGCTGGAATGGGACGCGAAGCGGTTGATGCGGCGCCTGGGTTACTCGGCGGACGCGTTCAGCGATGCCGAGCTTGCGCAGATCCTGGACATCAGCGGCACACATGAGGGCGTGTTGCGCAAAATGCACGTCGAAAACGAACCTGTGCCGCCGCTGTTGGCCGATACGCTCAGCCGATTTGACGCCTATAAACAGACCGAGCGCTTGATCGCTCAGATGAACAGCGATGAGTCTGCAACGGTTACCGCGAGCAGAAAGCGTGAGCTGTTCAATGATCGCTATGCCAGCCAGCACGCGAGCGCAGACCCACAGGTCAATCTGATTAAAAGCCGTTTTACCGGTATCCCCACCCGTATGGTCGAAGACCTGTTGGCCGGTGCATCGAGTGCGGAGCGCGAACAAATGGCCAAATGGGACTTTGCGGACACTCGACAAACCAAGCCCATCCCGCTGCGTCTGGCGGAGGCGTTACGCAACGCTCAACGTGAAGTGCGTCTGTCGCGGGCCTATGAGGGGCTTTATCTGGATGCGCTGCTGACCCGGGACACCGAGTGCCTTGCCCTCAACACCCTGGAAGCATTGCCGGGGTGGCCAGGCAACTTGCGCATTGAAGTCCGGGAGGGTTCCTTGCACGGGGAACTGCGCGCCAGCGTCGGGCCCGAGGAGGGTGCCGAGCGCAAGGTTCTGTTGCGCAAGGACGATGGGCGCTACGAAACCCGTGATGGTGAGGATAACCATCTGCATGGCGACGACGACCTGTATGCGGCACTGCAACATGCCTTGCCGGATGCCCACCGCAAAGCGTTGGGCTTGCCTCATGTGGGGCAGGGGCCGCAGCTCAAGCAGCTGATCCGACAGCATGCCCTGCCACGTAGCGGGCTGCGCCAGGCGCTAAAGATGCAGCCGGTCAAACCCTTCCTCAAGAAGCCGATGCGTGAGGGCGATGGCCGTTTCGGGTATCCGTTGAGCGGCCGTGGGCAAAATGTGCACAGGTTGCTTGCCGAGCGCCGTGAAAGGGTTCGCAGGCTGTACCCCTCCTATGGCAACGCAGACATCGAATCTGTTCTGGCGCAGGCGGCGAATGCGCAGGCGCATCCCTCTTTCCCGCTCACGATTGATGCATATCTGCACAATCTTGAGCTTGAGCTGGAACGCCTGAAAAGTGAGGTGCAAACCTGGGTGGAGACTCCCAGTACGTACGTCTTGCCCGATGGTCGAACTGAGGTGGTTCGCCTGCAGGACAAACAGCGAGTGGCGGACTTGCTCCGCAAATGCTGGCAAAGAGTGGCAGTACCGGAAGGGGCGGGGGCGGGTTTCTATGCCGAGGGATTGCTCAGCCTGGGCGATCTGCGGGTTGGCGAACTTCCAGAGTTATCCACGATGCTGTTTTTTCATGTCCCGGCGTTAGACCTCAGTGGTATGGCGCTTAGGGCGGTGCCGGATGCTTTTCTGGACGCGTTCCCCCGCATGCGCCAACTCAACCTGGAGAATAATCAACTCACCAGTTTGCCAACGGCACTGCGCAATATGCGCTGGCTCGAGGCCTTTGACGCGTCCAATAACCAGATTGCGTTAACGCCGCAGACCGTTGCGGTACTCGAAGAGTGCCCTGCATTACAGCAATTGTACTTGCGCGGTAATCCACTTGGGCGGGTGCCTGATTTCCATCGCATGCCGACGCTACAGCAAATCAACCTGCGCCGCACTGCGCTCACCGGGTGGCCGGCGGGGCTGGATGCCTTGCCGAATCTGCAACGCGTCGATCTGCGCGATAACCTGATCACCCGGGTTCCAGCCGACATCCTTAACCCTGTTGACGAGCATGCAGCCGCTGCCGCGCGTGCATTTAGACGCACCACTCTGGACGGTAACCCGCTCACGCCTTCCGCCCTGGATGACTATGCTCAGACCTGGATGCGCCTTACCCGGCCGCCCGAGATGCATGTGCCAATGGCACCGAATGGGATTCGCGACCCCCTGGCCAATTCCAGTGCGAGGCTTGAGCGCTGGATGCGAGACATTCCAGACAGCGAGCGTGCAATGAGGGAGGAGCAATGGCAGCTTTTGGAACAGACGCAAGACAATGCGAACGAGTTCTTCAAGTTGTTGGAGGACATGGGGGAAACGGCCGAATACCGCAATGCCTACCCGGATTTGCAGGCCCGCGTATGGAAGATTCTGGATGCCGCCACACAATCCGAGGAACTGCGTACCGACTTGTTCCATCTGGCAGGAGATGTAGAGACTTGCGCCGATGGGGCCAGTTTGATTTTCAGTCGGTTGGAGGTCAGGAACCTCGCCAACGAAGGCTTGAAGAGCGTCAATGCCGTGCAGGCCAAAGAGGAGCTTTCGACCTTGGCAAAAGGACTGTTCAGACTGGATGAAGTCGAGCGAATCGCGCAGCAGGATATAGACGCTCGCATTCGTGTCATTGCGCAATCAAACGATACCCTCCTGAAGAAAGTTGAACGAGCCTTGCAGGTCGATAGAGTGGAGATCCGACTTGCCTATCGCATCGGTTTGAAGGATCGGTTGGGCTTGCCTGGGCAACCTGGACAGGCCATGTTCACAGGGATTGCCAATGTGTCGACGCCGATGCTCGATGCCGCAGAGCAGCGGGTGCTGAATCTGGACAACTCCGCGCAGGAGTTTTTGGCGACCACTCAGCGTGATTTCTGGCGAGCGTTCCTGAAAAACAAATACACCGATGAACTGCTGCTGGATCAAGGGCCACTGCGGGCACGTCAGGATGCGTTGGATGACGCACAACAAGGCATGACGAGTCAGGAGTACAAGCTCAAAAGCGACGAACTCAAGAGCGAGTTCAACGCGATGGAGCAAACATTCATTGAGCGCAAGACAAAGGTGGAATTACCCCAACTGAACGCAGGACAGTGAAGCTGCGGCAGGGTTGATACGAGTCACGTTCTAATAAATACGGGTTTCCTTGATTTGCCCCATATGTTGCCAATTGTGCAGTGTATGGGGCTTTTTTAATGCTCGTCGGGCGTTAAGCACTATCAAGCAGAGTGCGGTCAGCCTTGCGGAGCATATGAGCAACGGCAGCGCAGATGCATGGCGTTATATATATATTTCGCACTTCAATGTTCGAACGGTCACTCTGTTTTTTTTGCGGGCGGTCGAGCAGTTTTTTAGTCTTTTGTTTTAGAGGGTACGATTTAAGCTGTTCGCTCCTATTGTTATGGTTGGGTTATATCTAATGTCTGAATTAGAGTTGAATAAAATTGCTGGTTTGACGGTGATCCGTCCGGGCGTTGATAAAAAACTACCCCGCGAACTTATTGTCCAGTCACTGCCCCGCGCGATAACGCAAGCGCCGATGAGCCGTCTGTTGTCGCTGGACATTGCAAGTCCGCAATTCCCCGATTGGTATCTGGAAATGTCCAGCACCCATCGGCAACTGCTCAAAAAGCTGATTGACGTGCGCTGGCGGTTGCAAGACAAGGTGGACGCTTCCCTGAAAGACCTGGAGCACGACATACAGGCGTTTGCCAAGCCTTTGCTGGCCGAGGCGATCCGCTTGAATTTCAACTCAAGTGCCGACGTCAGCAAGCTGACGCTGAAGCTGTATGTGCCGGACACGATTCTCAAGTTCATCGACGGGGGCGCCAGTTATCAGCGCAATTACTCGCTGCTGGAAGCCGCATTGCATAACTTTGAAGCCTCCGAAACCGCTGAGGATTATTTCAGGACGGGCTCCGGTGTGTATTCGACGGATGCCAGAGGGGAGTTGCAGCTTGAAAGCACCATGACTGTCGAGAAAGTTACCACCTTATGTCGGACCCTGGACGTGGGTGCGAAGTATCAAGCCCATATAAAAAATATCCTGATACCGCCCGGCTTTAACGCCAGGAAGTTATTGGAACGGGATTTGTTGGCGGCGGAAAAAGCCAGTTTCAATCTGGCGGCGCTGATGGCGTACGTTAAAAAAGACATCAGCATGAATTCATATAACATCCTTCAGCGGGTGCACGATGGCGAGCGTGGAATCAACTTCCATGGCCAGCCGCTGCACCCGCATCGGTTAACGCTGATGGGCTTTCCGTTGCACGGCATCGTGCTGTTCAGCGCCGTCAGCCAGCCGTCCAGGCTGAAATTGCTGGTCGACGCATTGACGGCGGATGAAATTAAATTCTTGAGCGATTTTTCGCATCGCGCGCCAGTGATGCCAGGAGATCATTACGGGAAGTTCAAACTGCTGTTGTCGTTTTTCACCAATGGTCCTTCCGGCGTCCAGGAGGACATGATGCGTCGCGAGGACCTTTATCAGCAAAGCCGTCTCGACGGACCGCTGATTGCCTACGTGCCAGACGATCCGCTGCACCCCTTGAAAGAGTACAACTCCCTTGCCGACTTCATGAAGGGACTGCTCGGCCAGCTTCGCGGTAAGCCCTATCAGGAGTATTTCAGCCGTTTCGTGAGGCAAAAGGACAAAGGAAAGTTCTTCGCGCGGGTCAACGAGCGCTTGTCGCGTGTCGTCTGGCAGCAACGCGAGCCGTTGGACATGGGCCCCTGGTGGCGGGAAACCGCGCTTGAAAACCCCAATGCCGAGCCTATCACCAACCTGATTGCCGATGACGTGTGGCAGTGGCTGTGTGTCGACAAACGCGACAAAGCCATTGCCGATGCGCGGGTCATCGCGGTGCCGACAGGGGACGAGGATGAGGCCGCACGGTGGAAGCGCCTGAGTTCTTATCTGAACATCGGCTGGAACGTGTTCAACTTTGTCGGAATGTTGGTGCCCGTGCTGGGGGAAGTCCTGCTGGGGGTGATGGTTGCGCAAATCGTCGATGAGCTGGTGGAAGGCATCGAAGACTGGAGCAAAGGGGATCGGGAAGAGGCCGCGTCTCACATCAACAGTGTGTTGATCAATTCTGCCCAGTTGGCGCTGATGGGGGTCGGTCACGTCCTGCCTCGGGGAGTCAGGGCGATCAAACCCAGCCCCCTGATGGACCGTCTCAAACCGGTGGAGATGCCCGACGGCAAGACCCGCCTGTGGAAACCCGACGTTGCACCTTATGCGCAGCGGGTAGAACTGCCCGCCAATGCCAAACCCAATGCCATCGGCCTGATTGAGCAGGACGCCAAGCAATGGCTGCCCATGGAGGACAAGCACTACGAGGTGAGCCAGGACCCCGCGACCGGTCAGCATCGGCTGGAACACCCGGAGCGCCCCACGGCCTACAAACCGCGGGTGGAACACAACGACGCCGGCGCCTGGAAGGTCGAAACCGAGCAACCGCTGGAATGGGACGCGGAGGGGGTGATGCGGCGCATGAACAGCCGACTCGCCAACCACTCCGCGCAAACGCTGGCCAAGATTCAGCGAGTGAGCGGTGTTCATGAAAACGTGCTGCGCAGGCTGCATGTCGAACATGAAGCCCCACCCGCGTTGCTGCGCGATACCGTCACCCGTTTCGACGTCTACGGCGAGGCGGAACGGGTGCCGCAGCAAATCCTGGCCAATCAGGTGCCGGACGAGATGATCGGCATTGAAGCGGCCGCCATGGTCGAATTGCCGCGCTGGCCCGAGCGTCGCGCCATTGAAGTGTTTCAGGCAGAGAATCGCACCGGACCTTCGGTCAGACACGGCAATGCAATGGCCACTGACCCGATGACGATCAAGATCAGCCATTCCGAGCTGGCGGCCGGGAAACTGCCGGAGCGGGTGCTTGAGTCGTTGAATGAAGCCGAAACTCGCAACCTGCTGGGCCATGAGGTCGCACTCGATAAACCGACGCGTATCCAAACGCTACACCAGCAGATGGCCATGCAGGCAGGCAAACAGAAAAAAAGCCTGTTCGAAGCACTTTATAAAAAGCGCGACGTTTCCAGCGATCCTCGTGTGCAGCGAGTGCTCAATGAGGTTCCGGAGCTGCCGGCCAGCGCAGCTCAGGAACTGCTGGAACAGGCCGAACCGGAAGATCTGCGACACCTGACCGAAAAACAGCGCCTCTCGCTGCGTTTGCGCCAACAGGCCCGACACCTGCGCGACCGGGTGCGGTTGAACCGTGCGTATGAGGGCCTCTATCTTGAGGAACTGGCCGGTGCCGACTCGCGCAGACTCGAGCTGGGCTCGCTGGCCAACCTGCCAGGTTGGTCCGACCAGGTGCGCATCGAAATTCGCGAGCTGGGATTCGACGGGAAGCTGCATGCCAGCGTGGGGCCGGAAGATGCGCCCATCCGCAAAGTACTGATTCTCGACGAGGACGGGCGCTACCAGACGCGGGACGCCGAAGATGAGCACCTGCACGGTACCGATGAGTTCTACGCTTCAGTCTTGCACGCCTTGCCGGATGCGCAGCGTGACGCGCTGGGGTATGGCATTCACGATGGCGCACGACTCAAGGCTGATGTACATCGCTCACCCCTGAGCCATGATCAGCTCGCCCCGACATTGCTTGAGCATCCGATTCGTAAGCCGACTTACGACCCGCAAACCATGAAGCTGCTCGGGGGTATGGACGGTTACCAACGCACTGCAGGGGAAAGTACTGCACGGCTTCGCGTGCGTAACCTTTATCCAACGCTCACCGATACAGAACTCGATACGTTCATCGAGGCCCTGCGCCAGCGAAACATATCGCTGGGCCCACAGATTAATGCGCTTGAGATCGAATTCGACCAAATGGTTTCAACGCTGGACCGGTGGGTGAACGGACCAACCCGGGATTTTCGTATCAGTCCCAGTGGCGTTGCCGAGTGGAGCGCCAGGAACACCATCGCCGCAAAGATCAGGCAGTGTTGGCAGCGCACCGGCCCCAGACACATCGATGCGTATGGGAACGTTCTTGGTCAGACACTGGACCTGAGTAACTTCAATTTGCACCTGCACATCGATCGCATGCCCAAGCTGGAGGCCAACTTCGATCACGTCACGCGTCTGTGGTTACGCAACACAGGGTTATCAAATATCGAGCAACCGTTTCTTGAGTCCTTTCGCAACGTGCAAACGCTGGACGTGGCGCGTAATTCCCTGACGGCGCTGCCGCAGAGTATTACCCAGATGCCGCACTTGACCGACCTGGACCTCACGAGAAACCGAATCGTGCTGCGGCCCGCGGACGTCGCAATGCTCAGGAACCGTACTCGACTGACGTCTTTAAGTCTGGCTGACAACCCGCTGGGGTTGTTGCCGAACATCAGTCGCATGCCCGATTTGCATACCCTGATATTGTCGGGCACAGGGGCCACTACCTGGCCGCCTGGGACGTTTACCTGGCCACGGTTTCGGCATTTTTTCCTGGATCTGCGCAACAACCCGTTGACGGAGATTCCGCAGGTGGGTCGGGGGACATGGGATGCCGAGCTGTTGGGGCGTACGTGGCTCAGCCGCGAACCCAGATGGATGTCAGCTGAAAACCTGGAAATTCTCAAAGACTATGTTCGGTCGGCGGGCATGGATCCTGATCGTGCGTACCCGCCCCGAGGTGTGCGCTCCAGCATCCATTGGGAGGCAGGCATGAGCCGGCCTGAGTGGGTAGCGAAGCAAGAGCTCTGGAACGAGGTTGAGGATGAATTCAATTCGCTCGATTTTTTCGAAGAGATCGAAATCCTTACCCGGTCTAAAGACTTCACCGCCAGCAGCGCCTATCGGGCCGATTTGACGGCCAAGGTTTGGCGAATGCTGGAGACCATGGCTGAGGACGCCTCATTGAGGGAAAAGTTTTTCAGGGAGGCCAACGCACGATCCAGCTGCGTCGACGGTGCTACACAGCTTTTCAACGTCCTGGGTGTGGATGTGCTGGTTCAAGAAGCGAAAAAACTGGGCCACAACGGTTTGATCGAAGCTGAGCTGGTGAGCCTGGCAAAAGGCAAGTCACGGCTGGACGAGCTTGGGAGAATCGCCAGGCGTCATATCGAGGCCCGAGAGGCGGCGGGGGAGCGATACAGACGTGAAAATGCCGCCGGTGATATCACCGGAACGATTGATGAGGTCGAGGTTCACCTGGCCTTTATGACGGATCTGGCAGAACGGCTGGACCTGCCATGGCAGGCCCGCGGCATGCAGTTTCGCAATATGGCAGGCGTCACCAGTGAAATGATCGAAGATGCCTATCAGAGGATTCTGGGGCTGGAGGAGGGCAATTTGCTGCGTGATTCGATTGCCGAGCAGCCATTCTGGAATTCTTTTGTCGAGAGTTCCAACCGGGCACGCTTCCGAGCTATCGATCGCAAGACAGTTGCCACGACCAAGTTCAAGGAAGCCCTGGATGCAAGAGCGCGCAGCGCGAACTTGTCACCGGAGGAGAAAGCCGGATTGAAAGAGCAAATCCGCGTCCTCGCCGCTGAACTCGGCCAGCCGGAAAGTGCTATCGCTCTGGGCCAGGTCATGACGGACGAGACCTATGAACAAGAGCTGGCCTTGATTAGAGGCGAGCGTGAAGCCTTGTTGCTGCAATTGACTCAGAACGCCATGGATCGGGCCAAATTGAATCGGGTGGAGATACCTTTCACGGTCGACGCGGGCAACTGATCACTGCACGTTCAGCCTCAATGCGAAGGCGTCATGCTTCGCATTGAGGACGTTGATGCGATCCGATAAACAATATATTTGAGGGTTATCTGATGACTACGTTGCAAGGAAGCAACGGTGCCGATCATTCGGCGTCACTGACTGCTGAAGAACACGGACCCAATACCGACATCATAAAAAATGCCATTCCGGACTGGCTGATCAAGGCCACCCCCGAGCGGCGCGCAGTATTACGAGCCACCTCTTTGGAGGTTCCGCCCTGGTACGCGAACGCTTCGACCGAGCAGCGCCAGGAAATGAAGCGCCTGACCGAGGCGAGCCTCAGCTCGCAGAATGCGCTGGACACTATCATGAGCCGCGTGGACGAGCTCAAGGCGTTTGCCGAACCGTTGTTGATCAAGGCCTTGGCCGAACAGTACAACGTGCACCTGGACGTCAAGACAACCTTCCTGAGGCTCAATAAACCATTGGCGCTGGGAGCTTTCAACGTCAAGGTCAGCACCTTTGAGGTGATGACCTTGTCGCTGCTGGACGCGGCCCTGCATAACTTCGAAGCGTTCGAGTGCAAAGCCTTGGCGTTCGATGCTTCGTCGGGTTTCGGGATCAAAGCGAACCCCGGCGCAAGCTTTGAGCCGATCGTAACCCCGTTGACGGTCGAGCGTTTTACCACCCTGTGCCGAACGCTGGATATCGGACAAAAATATCAGGACCACCTCACATCAATCCTGAAGCCTGACGAACCTGGCGCCGAGGCTGTGTTGTCAACCACGTATATCGCGTGCCAGAAGGCCGCGTTGCACTCGGCCGCCAATATAGCGCTGGTCAAAAAGGACATTGACCAGAACGATTACAAGATCATTCTCTCGGCGATAGCCGGCGATCAAAAAATCATGAATGGCAACACCCCGGTCTGGTTCTGGGAACCCAGGGTGATGGGCCGCAGACTCACCGGTTGCCTGGCCTTCTCGACGATCAAAAAGTACACCTATGGGATTGATGAGATCATTCTTTACATTCCTCACGATCCTGAACATCCGTTGAAGAAATACCGGGACGTGAAGGCCATGGAGGAGCAATGGACCCGACGGTTGCTGGCACCGGACACGTCGGCCGAGAACATCGATGGCCGTCCAACCCGCTATCAACAGTTTCTGAGTCAGTTCATTGACTACAAGGACCGTCCCGATTTTTTCAATCGCTTCACACAGAAAGTCGCTGACGCGCCTGCCGATCCGTTGGCTGTGGTTCGGCCACCGATCGTCTCCGATTTTGTTCTTCCTATAGTGGCAGGATCGTGGGGCTCCCTGCTGCTGCCCAATGAACTTCCCCCCGCAAAAACGGCGCCGCGTGAGCCACTGACCGAGCTGGATATGCGTGTGAGCTATGGCAGCCGTGAAGGGCTGTGGGCCGAGAACGGTGATCTGTGGGCGCAGTGTTATCAACGGTCGCGGGACAAGCTCTTTTCCGACGCTCGCAGCCAGGCGGTGCCGACCGCCGATGCTGACGCCAAGACCCGTGCCGACCGGATCGCGCATCTGCTTGAGGGCGCAATGGCGCTGCTCAACGGGGTCTCGATGTTCGTGCCTGTATTGGGCGAAGTCATGCTCGCGGTGATGGCGGGCCAACTGATGTATGAAACGCTGGAGGGCGCCGTCGAGTGGGGCGAAGGCGATCGCGAAGCGGCCTGGGGCCATCTGATCGATGTAGCGGAGAACCTTGCCCTGATGGGGGTGATGGCCGTTGGGGGGCGGGTGCTGAAAGGGGTGAAGGCCTCTCCCTTTGTCGACAGCCTGAAACCGGTTCGGCTGCCGGATGGCACAACCCGACTGTGGAAGCCCGACCTGACGCCGTATCAGGCAAAAGTCCGGCTGCCGGTGGGCTCGGCGCCGAACGAACTGGGCTTGCACACGGTGGCCGGTCAGGACGTGTTGCCACTGGCCGATCAGCTCTATGTGGTCAAGCAAGACCCGCTGTCGGGTGAGCGACGGATCCAGCACCCCGATCGCCCCGACGCCTACACCCCGGTGGTCGAGGACAATGGCGCAGGCGCCTGGGCTCATGAAGGTGAAGAACCACTGGCCTGGGAAGGTCCGACGTTGATGCGGCGACTGGGTTACTCCACCAACGCTTTCAGCGATTCGCAACTGGAGCAGATTCGCCTGACAAGCGGTGTCGAGCATGATCAATTGCGGCGCACCCATGTCGACCAGGAACCGCCCTCGGCGCTGCTGGCCGATTCGCTCACCCGCTTTCGCATCGATCAGGACATCGAGACCTTCAAGAAACAGATCAGCAGTGACGATCGATACGAATTTTCCAAGGCTGACCCGCGCTTGCAGTTGCAGATCATACGCGCGCAAGGCCTGCTACCCGACACCCCGCCATTGCGGGTGATGGACCGCCAGTCGAACGTGTTCTGGGAGGACCCGCTGCCGTCCGACGCATCCTCCAGGCGAGTGGACATCGTGCTGACCGATCAGGAATTGGCCCACGGCCAGTTGCGTGACGTGCTGCTGGAAGTCCTTGAGATGGAAGGTGTCGACCTCACCCACGTAGCGGGTGGGCCGGGTTCCTCGATAGGGAGCCGAGCCGCGGCATTGCGCAAGGAGATCGCCCATGCGGCGAACAACCGAAAGACCACGTTGTTCGAGTCTCTCTATCGAGCGCAAGACACCACCACCAACCCTGCCGAGCAACGGATCAGGTATTTCTTTCCCGAGTTGCCCGCTGTCGTCGCAGGACGAATCGTCGAGGGCATGAGCGCCGAGCAACTGAGCGAAATCGGTAAACCCGGGCCGTTGCCGCAAAGTATCTATGAGCAAGCTCGTTGGTGTCAGCAGGAAGTACGCGTGGCACGGGCGTATGAAGGGTTCTATCTGGATGCATCCGCCCGCCTGGACAGCGAACGGCTGGCGCTTCACAGCCTGGAGGATCTGCCGGGCTGGCCTACGGGCATCCGTGTCGAACTGCGTGAATACTCGGCGACGGGGCGCTTGCTGGACTCGATCGGAGGTGAGGATGCGTCGGTGCGCAAGGTTGTGGTGTTCGGCGAAAACGGCCTCTATGGAGAGCAGCCTTCGGCAGATATCTACTGGGCGGTGTTGCAGGCGCTGTCGCCTGACGAGCGCGTGTCGCTGGGGTTCACCGCGCAAGAGGCGTCACGGCTCAAGCAAGCGGTGCAACAACGACCCATGAATCGCGAGGCGTTCAGGACGGCATTGCTGAAGCATCGTGAGTTGCGACCCAGTTTCGCGCCAGGCGTCAAACTATTGGGCGGGGCGGGTTACTCGTTGCCAACCCGGCAGGAGATCGCCAGTTTCTTTCGCGCCAACCGGGCACGGGTTCGCAAGTTGTATCCCGATTTCAAGGACACCGATATAGAGGCGTTTCTGCAATCGCTGGGGGCCGACCCGCGAGATTCATTGAGGCGACTTGAAGCCGAGTATGTCACCTTGAAACGTGAGCTCAAGACCTGGGTCCATGAGCACCGCTTGCCAGATTCGCAGAGAGGAACAACGGCTCACACCGAGGTAGCCAACCTTCTCAAGCGCTGCTGGCGCCGACAGACAGCGGCAAGGCTGAGAATCGACAGCGATGTAGAACTGCCGGCGTTAAGCGCCAGTTTCAGTCATGTCGAGGCGCTTGAACTCAAGGGCCCATGGTTCAAGGAGACGCCTGACTCGTTCCTCAAGGGGTTTGACAACCTCAAACGATTGACCATTAGCCGAGGTCGGACGCGTCTCACCTCCGTGCCCGACATCATCGGCCAGATGCACGGCCTGACCCATCTGGATCTCAGCGTGAACGCTATCGTGTTGACCGAGCACAGCGCCAGCATGCTTGGCGGGTTGAGTACCCTTGAAGTGCTTAAGTTGCACTTCAATCCGCTCGGTCGATTACCGGATTTCAGCGCTATGCCCCGGTTGAGGGAAGTTGACTTGAGTTGGACGGGCATCGACCAATGGCCTGAAGGTTTGCGTGACCAACCTGGCTTGCGCAGTGTGGATTTACGCGACAACCAGTTACGCAGTGTGCCAGAAGCATTTCTATCCCCGCCTGACGATCAGGTCGAGGCGGTCGCCAGGGTCAATCGGGTCACGCTGTTGGAGGGCAATCCATTCTCCCGGGCGAGTGCGCTTCGGCTCTGGGACTATCGACAGCAGTTGTTACAGGCACGTCCCGAGCTGTGGGAAAGTGGGCTCGAGGGTGCCTTTGAAGTGAACCCACCCTTGTATCGTCGATATCGCCAGTTGTACCCCGACACAACGTTTGGCCAGACCGAGGCGTTTTTTCGCGGTTTTGCCTCCGAGGGTGCAATCGAATTGCTGGTCAGCGGGCGTGAAGCAGAGCAGGCCAGGCTGGACAGTCAGTTGTCCGAGTGGGCGTACTCGGGCGAGCAGCAGGGGCGATATGTACATGTAAACAATAGAGCCAATCGCAATTTCAGGGATCATCGTTACCTGGCCGCCGAGCGCATTCGCAGCTGCTGGCAACTGCGCACCCCCCAGGTGCTTGCTCGTGACGGCAGCCCGATTGGCATTGAACTGGACCTCAGTGGTCTGGGGTTACCGAACCTGCCGGAACTGGATGCCGATTTCAGTCATGTCGGCTCCCTTAACTTGAGCAACATGGGGCTGACCGTCACGCCGGAAGCGTTCTTGCGACGCAACCGTGGTGTTCGCTGGCTCGATCTGTCGGGAAACCGGCTGACAGAAGTCCCCCAGGCACTGGGTGAAATGGAGGGATTGACGCGTTTGTTTTTGCAGCACAACCGCATTCGCCTGACCCCTGAAACGGCTCAAGTCCTGGCAGGGAGGACGACGCTGCGAGCCTTGAGTCTGTTTGACAACCCTTTGGGCATAACGCCTGACTTCAGTCAGATGGTGGATTTGCGCAGCCTGTCGCTCGGATCGACCGGTATTGAAACCTGGCCAACCGGGCTCGCCGAACAACCTGCGCTGGACGTCATCGACCTGAGTCACAACCGGCTCGTCACAATCCCGGACAGTGTCATCGCGCCGCCCGCTGAACACCTGGAGCAGGCAGCCCGCCTAAACAACGTCACTCACATTCAGGGCAACCCGTTTTCGACACAGGCCCAGCGTCAACTGGATGAGTATTGGGCACGCCTTGTACGTGAACGCCCCTATTTGTGGGCGGAGCTTCGACAACAACCGCGAGTTTTCGAATATCAGGCGCCTGGAGTGCCAGGTGCAGGTCAGGGCGGGGCAGCGGGTGTCGCGGCTGATGGGCAAGCCGCTCTGCAGCGTTGGATCCTGGGCCTGCCGGCGGATCAAGCGGCGCTCAGGAAAACCCAGTGGGACAAACTCTACAGTCTGGAAGAGTCAACGCTGTTCTTTAAAGTACTGGCCGACCTGGAGCCTGCTGGCGCCGGCGCCATGGACCTGCAGCAACGTGTGTGGGAGGTGATCGATTCCCTCTCTGAACCCAACGCAGAGTCCGAGCAACTGCGTAAAGACATGTTCGAGTGGGCGGCAAGACCGGCCTGTTGTGATCGCGCCGCCTTGTCGTTCAGCAATCTGGAAGTCATGGCCATGGTCTACCGGGCTGGCCGCCTGGCACAGGAGGGGCAGCAAGGCGCTGTGCTCCTGAAATTATCCAGAGGGCTGTTTCGTCTGGATAACGTTGAAAGGATCGCGCTGGCCGATATCGGCCGACGTACAGCGGCGATCAATGCCACAGAAGGCCTGACCTCGGCTCAAAAGGCACAGCGAATTGCGTTGCTGGAAGAGGTCGAGATCAAGCTGGCTTATCGCTTTGGTCTCAAGGATCGGCTTGGCTTGCCTGGTCAACCCCAGCGTGTGCGGTTTATTCGTCTGGGCGATGTTTCGAGCGAAATGCTCGACAGTGCGCAAGCTCAGGTTCTGGCACTGGACAACTCTCCCGAGGAGATCCAGGCGCTGGTGGAGCGCGGATTCTGGAAGCGTTATCTGGCCAGTAAATACCAGGCGCAATTCGAGGCTCGGCAGGCGCCTTACCTCGAGCGTCAACTCAGTCTGTACCAGGCGCATGCCGCGCAAGAGCTTTCGCAAGCTGCGTATGAGCAGAAATCGTTGGATCTGGATGCCCAGCTGCAGATCGAGGAAGCGGCGCTGGTCCAGGAACTGACCCATCAAGAGCTGGCGCAGACCCCCTTCTGATCAATCACTGAGCCACCCAAAAAAGGCAAAAAGCCCCAAGTACGCGGTATGCACTTGGGGCTTTTTTTATGCGGAAGACGGGTCAGAACAGAAAGTAACGCTGAGCCATCGGCAGCACATCCGCCGGTTCACACCACAGCAAAACCCCATCGGCCTTGACCTGATAAGTCTGTGGATCGACATCTATGTTCGGCAGGTAGTCGTTGTGGATCAGGTCGGTTTTCTGCACCTCGCGGCAACCTTTGACCACGGCGATTTTCTTCTTCAAACCCAGGGCTTCGGGAAGGCCTGCCTCCTGTGCTGCCTGGCTGATGAAGGTCAGGCTGGTGGCATGCAGCGAGCCCCCGTAACTGGCGAACATCGGGCGGTAGTGCACCGGTTGCGGCGTCGGGATCGAGGCATTGGCGTCGCCCATCAGGCTGGCGGCAATCGCGCCGCCCTTGAGGATCAGCGTCGGTTTCACGCCGAAGAACGCCGGGCGCCAGAGCACCAGGTCGGCCCATTTACCGACTTCGATAGAGCCCACTTCATGGCTGATGCCGTGGGTGATGGCCGGGTTGATGGTGTATTTGGCGATGTAGCGTTTGGCGCGGAAGTTGTCGTTGCCCTCGCCGTCACCGGGCAATGGGCCGCGCTGTTTTTTCATCTTGTCGGCGGTCTGCCAGGTACGCGTGATCACTTCGCCAACGCGGCCCATGGCCTGGCTGTCGGAGCTGATCATCGAGAACGCGCCGAGGTCGTGGAGGATGTCTTCGGCGGCGATGGTTTCGCGGCGGATGCGGCTTTCGGCGAAGGCCACGTCTTCGGCAATACTCGGGTCCAGGTGATGGCAGACCATCAGCATGTCGAGGTGTTCGTCGATGGTGTTGCGGGTGAACGGCCGGGTCGGGTTGGTGGAACTCGGCAGCACGTTGGCAAAGCCGCAGGCCTTGATGATATCCGGAGCATGACCGCCGCCTGCACCTTCGGTGTGATAGGTGTGGATGGTGCGGCCCTTGAAGGCGGCGAGGGTGGTTTCGACGAATCCCGATTCGTTGAGCGTGTCGGTGTGAATCGCCACTTGTACATCGTACTGGTCGGCGACGTTCAGGCAGTTGTCGATGCTGGCCGGGGTGGTGCCCCAGTCTTCGTGCAGCTTCAGGCCGATGGCCCCGGCCTTGACCTGCTCGATCAACGGCTCCGGCAGGCTGGCGTTGCCCTTGCCGGTGAAACCGATGTTCATCGGGAACGCATCGGCGGCCTGGAGCATGCGCGCCAGGTGCCACGGTCCGGACGTGCAGGTGGTTGCATTGGTGCCCGTGGCCGGGCCGGTACCGCCGCCGATCATGGTGGTGACGCCGCTCATCAATGCTTCTTCGATCTGCTGCGGGCAAATGAAATGGATGTGCGTGTCGATGCCGCCCGCGGTGAGGATCATGCCTTCACCGGCGATGACTTCGGTGCTGGCACCGACCGCGATGGTGACGTTCGGCTGGATGTCCGGGTTACCGGCCTTGCCGATGGCGGCGATGCGGCCGTCCTTGAGGCCGACGTCGGCCTTGACGATGCCCCAGTGGTCGATGATCAGTGCGTTGGTGATCAGGGTGTCGACGACCTCGGCAGCGAGTAATTGGCTTTGGCCCTGGCCGTCACGGATGACTTTGCCGCCGCCGAATTTCACTTCTTCGCCGTAGGTGGTGAAGTCTTTCTCGACTTCGATCCACAGCTCGGTGTCGGCCAGGCGGACCTTGTCACCGACGGTGGGACCGAACATGTCGGCGTAGGCTTGTCTTGAGATTTTCATGCGCATGCCTTGGGATTCAATTAATTTTGAGACCGCTCGCGTAGCTCGCTATCGCAGCCTCGCTTCGCTCGACAGCTCCTACAGGTGTTCACTCAAGTTTCCGATTGCTCTCGCCCCCTGTAGGAGCTGTCGAGTGAAACGAGGCTGCGATCTTTTCGAAGCACCGCAGAAATCAGTCGAGGTCACCCATGATCCGCCCGGCAAACCCGAACACCCGACGGTGTCCGGCAAGGTCTACCAACTCGACCTCACGGCTCTGTCCCGGCTCGAAGCGCACGGCGGTGCCGGCGGGGATGTTCAGGCGCATGCCGCGGCTGGCGGCGCGGTCGAAGGTCAGGGCGTCGTTGGTTTCGAAGAAGTGGTAATGCGAGCCGACCTGGATCGGGCGGTCGCCGCTGTTGGCCACCTTCAGGCTGAGGGTGCGGCGTCCAACGTTGAGTTCGATGTCACCGGGCTGGATCTGGTATTCACCGGGAATCATCAATGGGCTCCTTGGAGAATCTTGTAGTAGAGAGCGGTCGGTTTGTAGCGACCGCTCGGGTCGCAGGCATAGTCGGGGATTTCACCCGCGCGGGTGTAACCCAGGGCCTTGTAGAAGTCTTCGGCGGGAGAGCCGGCCTCGGTGTCCAGGTAGAGCATGCCGCGCTTGTGCTGGAGGGCGGCCGTTTCCAGCGCACTCATCAACTGCTGCCCCAGACCCCGGCGACGCGCATGTTCACGCACCAACAGTTTTTGCACTTCGGCGCGGTTCAGGCCATTGGCCTTCTGGCACAGGGTCAGTTGCACACTGGCCTGCACTTGCTCGTCCTTGACCACCACCCACAGCAGCACGTTGCCCTTGTTCAGGTTCTCCTGGACATCATCGAAATAGGCTCGGGCCTGGGTGGCGTCCAGATTGGCCATGAACCCGACGCTGGCGCCATAGCCGACGGCGTCGAGCAGCAGATCAATCAAACCCTGACGATAGTGCGCAAAGCTTTCAACATTGACGCGGCGTAGTTGGGCGGCGTTCATGGGCAATTACTCCTTGTTGGCAGTCGGCGGCTCCGCGCCAGGATTGAGGGTCAGTTGCATAAAAGTCAGGTCGAGCCAGCGACCGAACTTGGTGCCCACCTGAGGCATCTGGCCGGTCGTCACGAAACCGGCTCGTTCATGCAGGCGAATAGACGCGGCGTTACCGCTTTCGATGGCGGCGACCATCACGTGTTTGTCGCAGCCTTTGGCGCGCTCGATCAATGCGGTTATCAATTGCGGGCCGAGACCATTGCCACGCTGGTCGCTGCGCACGTAAACCGAGTGCTCGACGGTGTGACGGAACCCGTCGAACGGCCGCCAGTCACCAAATGAAGCGTAGCCCAGCACAGTGTTGTCGCCGTCGACGATCACCAGAATCGGGTAGCCCTGGGATTGCCGGGCGCTGAACCAGGCCTGGCGGTTACCCAGGTCCACGGCCTGTTCATTCCAGATGGCCGTGGTGTTGAGCACGGCGTCGTTGTAAATGTCGCGGATCGCCGGCAGGTCAGCATGCAGTGCATCGCGAATTTCGTAAGTCATGACGCGGCCTCAGGCGATCGGTTGGTGAACGGTGACCAGTTTGGTGCCGTCGGGAAAGGTCGCTTCAACCTGGATCTCCGGGATCATTTCCGGGATGCCTTCCATCACTTGTTCGCGGCTGAGCAGGGTGGTGCCGAAGTGCATCAACTCGGCCACAGTCTGGCCGTCGCGCGCGCCTTCGAGCAGCGCTGCGCAAATGTAAGCCATGGCTTCCGGGTAGTTGAGTTTCACGCCGCGCGCCAAACGCCGCTCGGCCACGAGGCCGGCGGTGAAGATCAGCAGCTTGTCTTTTTCGCGTGGGGTCAGGTCCATCGTTTGGAATCCATTGTTGGCAGAATGAAAATCGAATGTCTTGCACCCTCTTTGTAGGAGCTGTCGAGTGAAACGAGGCTGCGATCTTTTGATCCTGATCTTCAGCTGCGTCGATAAAAGATCGCAGCCTCGTTTCACTCGACAGCTCCTACAGGGGGGATGTGTTCAGGTGCTCCATATTCTTGGGGGGACAGCTTCTCGGCCAAGCAACGCAGGCCGAAGCAATCGCCACAAATCAATCAGCCAACCCCGCGCCAGCAGCGCTTCACTGGCCAGGCAACGTGCGACTAACAGCCCCGGCAACTGGGTCAGATCTCCGCGCACGTCATGGGGCAGCGAACGGCAACGCTCCAGCAAATCACTGTCGATCTCCCCAGTCACCAACAACGTCGCAAACACCGGTTGCCCATCCAGGCCAATCGGCGAATCAAGCAAACCATCACCCCCGACAATGCGCTGGCGTTCATGCCAGAGCAACTGACCGTCACGGCGGATGTCCAGTTGCGCCTGAAAATGCCCGAGGTCGAAACGCTCGCCGCTGGCCGGCCGGCCCAGCGCCACCACATCCCAGTAAAACAACCGCGCATCGCCTTCCAGATCAATCGAGGTGCTGAGCTCAGCCTGAGCGGCGCTGAAAATAATGGTTTCCTGTGGCAGCCACTCCAGTGTCGCGCCGGTCGCCACTTTCAAATCCAGCTGCTGATAAGCGGGCCCCGCTGCGCGATACCACTTGGCGGCACCGGGGCTGGTGATTTGCGCCCAGGCATCGCGGCCGACACTGGCCGAGATGTCCAGCCGATCACCCCCGGCAATCCCGCCCGGCGGGTGCACGATGATGTGCTGGCAAACCTCCGGCCCTTCGGCATACAGGTGCTTCTGCACCCGCAGCGGGCCTTTGTGGCGGCGCTGAACCGGGCGGGTGCTGTCACCGAATCGGGCGTAGCCGAGTTCCAGCTCGGCGTGCCAGCTCGGGGTAAACAGGGCAGTGGGGACAGGTAAATTCATGATGTCTAATTATCGTCAGGACGCTACAGATTAGATCGTAACCAGACCGCGAACACCCTCGGCCTCCATATTTTCTCCGCGACCCTGTTGCACGATTTCGCCCCGGGACATCACCAGGTACTGATCGGCCAGTTCGGCGGCGAAATCGTAGAACTGCTCTACCAGCAGAATTGCCATGTCGCCACGGGCTGCGAGCTTCTTGATCACCACGCCGATTTCCTTGATCACCGATGGCTGGATGCCTTCGGTGGGCTCGTCGAGAATCAGCAGGCGTGGACGGCTGGCCAACGCTCGGCCGATCGCCAATTGCTGCTGTTGGCCACCGGACAGGTCGCCGCCGCGGCGCTGCTTCATCTGCAGCAGCACCGGAAACAGTTCGTAGATGAACGCCGGGACTTCCTTGGCTTCAGCACTGGGAAATCGCGACAGGCCCATCAACAGGTTTTCTTCTACGGTCAGCCGGCCGAAAATTTCCCGACCCTGAGGCACGTAAGCGATCCCGGCGTGAACCCGCTGGTGTGGCTTGAACGCGGTGATTGATTTGCCTTCCCAGTTCACCGCGCCTTCTTTGGCCGGCAACAAACCCATCAGGCACTTGAGCAGCGTGGTCTTGCCCACGCCGTTGCGCCCGAGCAGGCAGGTGACTTCCCCGACTTTCACGTCAAACGTCAGGCCCCGCAGGATGTGGCTACCGCCGTAATACTGGTGCAGCTTGTCGACTTGCAGCATCTTAAAATTCCTTCTGTTCCATACAGGCCCACTTCTGACTTTCTCTTGTAGGAGCTGTCGAGTGAAACGAGGCTGCGATCTTTTGATCTTGATCTTCAGCGGCATCGAAAAAAGATCGCAGCCTCGTTTCACTCGACAGCTCCTACGGGGCGGTCGGCTATCGGCCTAAATACACCTCGATCACGCGCTCGTTGTCCTGCACCTGTTCCAGCGACCCTTCAGCCAAAACACTGCCCTGGTGCAACACGGTGACGTGGTCGGCGATGGAGCCGACGAAGCCCATGTCGTGTTCCACCACCATCAGCGAATGCTTGCCCGCGAGGCTCTTGAACAGTTCGGCGGTGAATTCGGTTTCGGCGTCGGTCATGCCCGCCACCGGCTCGTCGAGCAGCAGCAGTTGCGGGTCCTGCATCAGCAACATGCCGATTTCCAGAAACTGCTTCTGACCGTGGGACAACAAACCCGCCGGACGATTGACCGAAGTGGTCAGGCGAATGGTGTCCAGCACCTCGCTGATGCGATCTTTCTGTTCGCCACTCAGGCGAGCGCGCAGGCTGGCCCACACCGACTTGTCGGTTTTTTGCGCCAGCTCCAGGTTTTCAAAAACGCTCAAGGCTTCGAACACTGTCGGCTTCTGGAACTTGCGACCGATGCCGGCCTGGGCGATTTGCACTTCGCTCATCTGCGTCAGGTCGAGGGTTTCACCGAACCAGGCCTTGCCGTGACTGGGGCGAGTCTTGCCGGTGATCACGTCCATCAGCGTGGTCTTGCCCGCGCCGTTGGGGCCGATGATGCAACGCAATTCGCCGACGCCGATGTACAGATTCAAGTCGTTCAGCGCCTTGAAACCATCGAAGCTGACGCTGATGTCTTCCAGAGTCAGGATCGTGCCGTGGCGAGTGTTCAGGCCGGGGCCGACACGCTGGCCGAGGCCGATGGCGTCGCGGCTGCTGCCGGCGTCCCGGTTGGGTTCCAGTGGTGGGAAAAACGCCGGTTCGAGCATGAATTCAGCCGTCGCAGTCACTCTCATTGCTCACCCCTTTTTTTCAGCAGACCGATCACGCCTTTGGGCAGGTACAAGGTCACGACGATGAACAGCGCGCCGAGGAAGAACAGCCAGTATTCCGGGAAAGCCACGGTAAACCAGCTCTTCATTCCGTTGACCACGCCGGCACCGAGCAGCGGGCCGATCAGCGTGCCGCGACCACCCAGCGCTACCCAGACCGCGGCTTCAATGGAGTTGGTCGGCGACATTTCACTCGGGTTGATGATCCCGACTTGCGGCACGTACAGCGCACCGGCCAGGCCGCACAACACTGCGCTCAACACCCAGACGAACAGCTTGAAACCGCGTGGATCGTAGCTGCAGAACATCAGGCGGTTTTCGGCATCGCGTAACGCGGTCAGCACCCGGCCAAATTTGCTTTGCGCCAGGCGCCAACCGATGAGCAGGCTCGCCACCAGCAACACCACCGTGGCGAAAAACAACACCGCGCGAGTCTCAGGTTCAGTGATGCCGAAGCCGAGAATGGTGCGGAAGTTGGTGAAGCCGTTATTACCGCCAAACCCGGTTTCGTTGCGAAAGAACAGCAGCATCCCTGCGAAGGTCAGGGCCTGGGTCATGATCGAGAAATACACGCCCTTGATCCGCGAGCGGAAGGCGAAGAAGCCGAACACCAGCGCCAGCAACCCCGGCGCCAACACCACCAGACACATCGACCAGAGGAAACTGCTGGTGCCGGTCCAATACCATGGCAATTCAGTCCACGACAGAAAGGTCATGAACGCTGGCAAGCCGTCGCCCGAGGCCTGGCGCATCAGTTACATGCCCATCGCATAGCCGCCGAGGGCGAAGAACAAACCGTGACCAAGGGACAGCAGACCGGCGTAACCCCAAACCAGATCGAGGGCCAGCGCGACAATCGCGTAGCAAAGGATCTTGCCCACCAGCGTCAGCGTGTAGGCCGAGACGTGAAACGCGCTGTCCGGCGACAACAACGACAGCAGCGGCAACGCCAGCAACAGAACGAGGATCACCGCGCCGACGGCGATCGTGACTTTGGGGCCGGCCTTTTGCGTGGCCGTGAGCATCAGGGGCTGGTTCATCAGTCGATCACCCGTCCTTTCAGTGCGAAGAGGCCTTGCGGACGTTTCTGGATAAACAGAATGATCAACGCGAGGATCAGGATTTTGCCAAGCACGGCGCCGATCTGCGGTTCGAGAATTTTGTTGGCGATACCCAGACCGAAGGCAGCCAGCACGCTACCGGCCAACTGCCCGACACCGCCGAGCACCACCACCAGGAACGAGTCGATGATGTAGCTCTGTCCGAGGTCCGGGCCGACGTTGCCGATTTGACTCAGCGCTACGCCACCAAGTCCGGCAATGCCCGAGCCGAGGCCGAAGGCGAGCATGTCCACGCGCCCGGTCGGCACGCCGCAGCAGGCGGCCATGTTGCGGTTCTGGGTGACGGCACGCACGTTCAGACCCAGGCGCGTCTTGTTCAGCAGCAACCAGGTCAGCACCACCACAAACAGCGCGAAGGCGATGATCACGATGCGGTTGTATGGCAGCACCAGATTCGGCAAAACCTGAATCCCGCCCGATAGCCAGGCCGGGTTGGCCACCTCAACGTTCTGCGCGCCGAACATCAATCGGACAAGCTGAATCAGCATCAGGCTGATGCCCCACGTGGCGAGCAGGGTTTCCAATGGACGGCCATAGAGGTGGCGAATCACCGTGCGTTCCAGCGCCATGCCAATGGCGGCGGTGACGAAAAACGCCACCGGCAACGCGATCAGGGGGTAGAACTCGATGGCTTGGGGGGCGAAGCGCTGGAACATCAGCTGCACCACGTACGTCGAGTACGCGCCGAGCATCAGCATCTCGCCGTGGGCCATGTTGATCACGCCGAGCAGACCGAAGGTGATCGCCAGACCGAGTGCGGCAAGCAGCAGGATCGACCCCAGGGACATGCCGCTGAAGGCCTGACCGAGGATCTCGCCGATCAGCAATTTGCGTTTGACTTGAGCGAGGCTGGTTTCGGCAGCGGTGCGTACGCCGACGTCGGCTTCGACACCAGGTTGCAGCAGGCTTTCGAGGCGGGTGCGAGCCAGCGGATCACCGGTTTCACCGAGCAGACGCACAGCGGCAAGGCGCACGGCCGGGTCGGTGTCCACCAGTTGCAGATTGGCCAGCGCCAGGCTCAAAGCGGCATGGACACTTTCATCTTTTTCGCCAGCCAGTTGCTGGTCGAGAAATTTCAACTGCGCCGGTTTGGCGCTTTTCTGTAATTGCTGCGCGGCGGCCAGACGGGTTTTGGCGTCGCTGGCGAGCAATTGGTGGCTGGCCATAGCGGTGTCGATCAAACCCCGCAGGCGGTTGTTCAGGCGCAGGGTTTTCGGTTGGCCGTCGACGGTCAACTCGCCTTGCTGCAGGGCGTTGATCAGCCCGATACGGGCCGGATCGGGCTGCGCAGCCCAGGCTTCCAGAAGCTTGGCTTGTTGCACGGGATTGGCGGCGACGAAGTCTTCGGCGTCGCCGGCGTGGGTGGTCATCGGCAGCAAAAGTGCGATGACGAGGAATAACCGGTAAAGGGCAGTGGGCATAGAGAGTCGCCTTGCGCGGACTATGTGGGAGCTGGCTTGCCTGCGATGCAGGCGACTCGGTGTATCTGATGCACCGAGGTGATGCCATCGCAGGCAAGCCAGCTCCCACAGGAGTTGTGTCGGTCCTTAGCTGTGTGCTCAGGCCCGACATCCAGTGGCTTAGTTGCTCTTCACCGCATAATCCGGCTTCTTGTCGTTACCCGAAATGAACGGGCTCCATGGCTCGGCACGGATCGGCCCTTCGGTCTGCCACACCACGTTGAACTGACCGTCCGCCTGAATCTCGCCGATCATCACCGGTTTGTGCAGGTGGTGATTGGTCTTGTCCATGGTCAGCGTGTAACCCGACGGCGCGGCAAAGGTCTGGCCGGCGAGGGCTTCGCGGACTTTGTCGACGTCGGTGGACTTGGCTTTTTCAGCCGCTTGCGCCCACATGTGGATGCCCACGTACGTGGCTTCCATCGGGTCGTTGGTCACCGCTTTGTCGGCGCCCGGCAAATTGTGTTTCTTGGCGTAGGCTTTCCAGTCGGCCACGAAATTCTTGTTCGCCGGGTTCTCGACCGATTCGAAGTAGTTCCATGCCGCGAGGTTGCCCACCAGTGGCTTGGTGTCGATACCGCGCAGTTCTTCTTCGCCCACCGAGAACGCCACGACCGGAACGTCAGTGGCTTTCAAGCCCTGGTTGGCCAGTTCTTTATAGAACGGCACGTTGGAGTCGCCGTTGACGGTGGAGATGACCGCAGTCTTGCCACCGGCCGAGAATTTTTTGATGTTGGCCACGATGGTTTGGTAATCGCTATGACCGAACGGGGTGTAGACCTCTTCGATGTCCTTGTCCGCCACACCTTTGGAGTGCAGGAACGAGCGCAGGATTTTGTTGGTGGTGCGCGGGTAGACGTAGTCGGTGCCCAACAGGAAGTAACGCTTGGCGCTGCCGCCTTCTTCGCTCATCAGGTATTCCACCGCCGGAATCGCTTGCTGGTTCGGCGCGGCGCCGGTGTAGAACACGTTCGGCGACATCTCTTCGCCTTCGTACTGCACCGGGTAGAACAGCAAGCCGTTGAGCTCTTCGAACACCGGCAATACCGATTTGCGCGACACCGACGTCCAGCAACCGAACACCACCGCCACCTTGTCCTGAGTCAGCAGTTGACGACCTTTTTCGGCAAACAGTGGCCAGTTCGATGCCGGGTCGACCACCACAGGCTCCAGCATCTTGCCGTTGACGCCACCCTTGGCGTTGATCTCGTCGATGGTCATCAACGCCATGTCTTTGAGTGACGTTTCGGAGATCGCCATGGTCCCGGACAACGAATGCAGAATACCGACCTTGATGGTCTCGGCGGCCTGGATGCTCCAGGTCATGCCCATCGCGGCAATGCTTGCCGAAAGTGTGAAAGCCTTGATCAAGCTGCGACGCTTCATTGTGCGATCTCCATGAACTTATGAATTTTCTTGGTTGGCAGATGCGGACTACTGAAGGGTCTTTAGCAAGGGCTGTGCCTGGTCGGCAAAAGGCAGGGAAATGTCGTATTAGAGCGGTTGCGCGGTTTTGCGGCGCACCATAAGGGGACGGGGTCGGGGCGGTGGTGCGTCAGGATGCGCCACATCGGGGCGAGGAGTTGGAGCCCGATCACATTTTCTGTAGGAGTACAGGGGATTGTGTAGATCCGGCAGGATTAGCGTCGGCGCATGAGGCCGATGAAGAACAGGCCGCCGATGGCCGCCGTGGCGACGCCAATCGGCAGGTCTTCCGGGGCGATCAGGGTGCGGGCGGCGACATCGACCCACACCAGAAAAACACTGCCCAGCAACACGCACACCGGCAGCAAGCGACGGTGTTCAGCCCCGACCAACCGGCGCGCAATGTGCGGCACCATCAGCCCGACAAACCCGATAGACCCGCTGATCGACACCAACACCCCGGTCATCAGCGACGCAATCAAAAACACCCGCAACCGCACGGTGCGCGCATTGAGCCCGAGGGTCACCGCCGTCTGTTCGCCCGCCATCAACGCATTCAACGGCCGCGCCATGCCCAGCAGCAACACCAACCCGAGCAACACGCTGGCTGCCGGCACC
This sequence comes from Pseudomonas rossensis, assembly GCF_039888995.1. Classification (NCBI taxonomy): domain Bacteria; kingdom Pseudomonadati; phylum Pseudomonadota; class Gammaproteobacteria; order Pseudomonadales; family Pseudomonadaceae; genus Pseudomonas; species Pseudomonas rossensis. Next base: position 42,960 of record NZ_JBBWCB010000036.1, read on the forward strand.
GCCAGCAACTCCCAACGTGCCAACCCGAGCCCACCGAGCATCCAGAACATCACCGCAGAACTCGCGCGGTGATCGCCGAGAAACAGCAGCAGATTGGCGATCGCCATCATCACGAAGGACACCGCCACGCCGCACAGCAGCAGCCGGTCACTGTCCAGCCGCCCGTTGCGGTTGGCGATCATCAGCACGATCAGCATGCTCAGCAACGCGCCGATAAACGCCGCGATCGGCAAGGTCAGCAGGCCAACGATTTCACCGACATGCAGCACCACGATCACGGCACCGAGGGTCGCGCCGGAGGTGACTCCAAGCAAATGCGGGTCGGCCAGCGGATTGCGCGTCACCGCTTGCAGCACCGCCCCGATCAGCGCCAACCCGGCACCCACCAACGCGCCAAGCAACATGCGCGGCACACGAATCAGCCAGACGATGTGTTCCTGCCCGGCGGCCCAGTCCGGCACGCCGAAACCGAAAATCTTGTGCAGCAAAATCCGCCACACCACGTCCACCGGCACCCGCGCCGGACCGAAACCCAGCGACACCACGCACGACACCAGCAACAACGCGCCGAGGGCAACCAGCAACAAGGCGTAACGACGATTGATCATTCGCCGTGGAAACCCTTGGCCAGGGTTTCAACCGCCAGCACATTGTCGATCCCGGGCGTGGCCTGCACATACGGAATCACGATGAAGCGCTGGTTCTTGATCGCGTCCACCGATTGCAGCGCCTGGTTGTTGAGCAGAAATTGCTCTTTCTGTTCGGCGGTGACTTCGCCGTAGTCGACGATGACGATCACCTGCGGATTGCGTTCGACCACGTTCTCCCAGTTGACCCGGGTCCAGCTTGCGTCGACGTCGTCGAGAATATTGCGCCCGCCAGCGGCGTCGATCAGCGCTTGCGGCATACCGAGACGGCCGGAAGTCATGGCGCGGTCTTCACCGCTGTCATAGAGGAACACGCGAGGTTTGTCCGCTGGCAGATCTTTGCGCACTTCGGCAACTTGCGCCTGCATCTGGGTGATCAAGGCATTGGCGCGATCCTGCACGTCAAAGATTTTGCCGAGGTTGCGCAGGTCGTTGTAGGTGTCTTCCAGGCTGGCCGGCGGACGCTTCATCACGAACGCACAGGACTCGGTCAGCTCGTAGACATTGATGCCCAGCGGCTGCAACGTTTGCGGCGTGAGGTCACCGCCCACGCGCATGCCGTAATCCCAACCGGCGAAGAAGAAATCAACATTGGCGTTGAGCAGGGTTTCCACCGACGGGTACTTGGCCGCCAGTTCCGGCAAGCCATCGAGGATGGTCTGCATCCGGGGCGTGACCGACTTCCAGCCGGTCACACCGCTATACCCGGCCATGCTGGGTTTCAGGCCGAGGGCGAGCATCATTTGGGTCATGTTGATGTCGTGGCTGACCGCGTGTTTCGGCGCTTGCTTGAAGGTCACTTCGCGGTTGCAGCTCTGCACGGTCAACGGGTAGTGAGTGGCCTCGGCAAATGCTTGGGCATTGCCCAGCAACAGAGCGGCGCAAAGCAGGGAACGCAAAGTCATGGTTGGGTGATCCAGGTAATTCGTGGGTAGCCGTGCAAGGGATGTTCATCGATCAGCGCTTCGACGCCGAACACGTCGCGCAGCAGTGGTGCGGTCAGGACTTCTTTGGGTGTGCCGCTGTCGACGATGCGGCCGTGGTTGATCACGTACAACCGATCGCAGAAAGCGGCTGCGAGGTTGAGGTCGTGAATGCTCGCCAGGGTGCCGATCTTCAGGCGTTTGACCAGTTGCAGCAGTTCGAGCTGATAACGCGGGTCGAGGTGATTGGTCGGCTCGTCGAGGATCAGCATTTGCGGTTGCTGAGCCAAGGCGCGGGCGAGGATCACGCGCTGTTTTTCACCGCCGGAGAGGGTGGCGAAGGCATGATCCTCGAAGCCTTTGAGACCGACTGATTCGAGGGCCTGGGTTGCGAGTTCTCTGTCCTCCAGGGTGTCGCCGTCGAACAGACCTTTGTGCGGTGTGCGGCCCATCGCGACGACTTCGTCGACGGTGAGGCCGAAGGCGTCGGGGAATTCCTGCAGGACCACGGCGATGCGTTGCGCGCACCAGCGTGAGGATTGCTTCCAGACGTTGTGGTGGTCGAGCTTGACCTCGCCGCGCTCGGGTTTGCTGAAACGCCAGGCACAGCGCAGCAGGCTGGTTTTGCCGCTGCCGTTGGGGCCGATCAGACCGACGAACTCACCGGGGAGCACGTGCAAGGTTGCATCACGCAGTTGGAACTGGTGATGGCAATGGCCGTGGCCCAGGGGTGTCCAGGCGAGGTTTGTGAGGTTCAGCGAGGTCATGCATTTGCTCTGAAATATTCGGTGTTGCTGATGACGCTTTCGCGAGCAGGCTCGCTCCCACAGTTGATCGCATTTCAATGTGGGAGCGAGCTTGCTCGCGATGAGGCCCCTGTAGCCGACCGGGAGATAAGCGCGGGAAGTCTACAGATCCCTCTAAATCGCGCATCTCGCCTGTTTCATGATGAAGGTGAGGCCGATTCAGTTTGCCGATTGAATCGCGACAGCAGCACCCGATCCAGCAGCCAGACCACCACCAGTGAAGCGCCCACCAACGGAAACGCCACCGCCAGACCGAACATGATGACCATTGCGGTTTTCCATCTCGGCAGGTCGTGGCGCAGCGGCGGAGCACCGAATTTTCCTTGTGGACGGCGCTTCCACCAGATCACCACGCCGCTGACGGCGCTGAGCAGAATCATCAGGCAGATCAGCAGCACGATGATCTGATTGAACACACCGAACATCTTGCCTTCGTGCAGCATCACGCCGATTTCCGTCGCACGGGCGACGGTGCCGTATTGTGCGTAGCGCACGTCGGCGAGGACGTCGCCGGTGTACTGATCCACATGCAGCGTGGCGTCGTTGCGCGGGTCGTCGGCGAACACGGCGATGGTGAACACGCCAGTCGCCGTGGTCGGCAAGGTGATGCTGTAGCCCGGTTCGACCTGGCGTTGCGCAGCGATGTTCTGCACGTCCTGCAAGCTGATGGTCGGCGCGGCGGGGCCAGCTTGTGCGCTACCGTGGGCCATGTGTTCGGCGTGGTCGCCGGACATCGGCATCGGTGTGTTTTCCATCGCCCAAGGCACGGTCTGGCGGGTGGCGGTGTTGAGGCTGCGGGCCTCGACATCGGACTTGGGCACGTCATCCCACATCGCTGCCGGAAAGACATTCCACACTTCGGCGTATTGCTTGCCCCAGAACCCGGTCCAGGTCATGCCGCTGAGCAGCATCACCAGCAGCAACGACGCGCCCCAGAACCCGGTCACCGCGTGCAGGTCACGCCAAAGCACTCGACCGCGACTGCTCAAGCGTGGCCACAGGATGCCGGCCGCCTGGCCACGCGGCCACCACAGAAAGACGCCGGAGACCACTAACACCACGCCCCAACCGGCGGCCAGTTCGATCAGTCGATCACCGACGGTGCCGATCATCAATTCGCCATGAATCGCTCGCGCAACGGCTTGCAGATTCTTTTTGGCGTCTTGCTCGCCGAGGATGTCAGCGTGATAGGGATCGACGAATACGTTGAGCTCGTTAGCGCCATTGAGCACGACAAATTGCGCGCTGCGTTCGGCGTTGACCGGTGGCAAATACTGCTTGATCGTGGCTTGTGGATAAGCCTCTTTCACCCGCTTGAGCAGGTCATCGGCCGGGACGCTGTGATGCCCGGCCGGGACATTCAGCAGGCTGCCGTACATCAACGGGTCGAGTTGCGGCTTGAACAGGTAAATGATGCCGGTCAGGGCCAGCATCACCATGAAAGGCGCGACGAACAGACCGGCATAGAAATGCCAGCGCCAGGCCAGATTGTAGAAATTCACTTTGGGCTGTTTCATCGGTTGTGCTCCGCTTTGGCGATTCAATTGTCTTGGAAAGATCGCAGCCTCGTTTCACTCGACAGCTCCTACACAGCTCCTACAGGGGGTACGTGTTCCAATGTAGGAGCTGGCGTAGCCTGCGATCTTTTGACTTTTCTTGTTAGAAACTCATGTCCACTTTGGTCCAGAGCGTGCGCCCCGGTTCTTTTATCGCTTGCGGGTCATTGGCCGGGTAGCCGAAACCGGCGTTGCCGGCCAGGTTCAAATGCTCGGCATACGCCTTGCCGAAGAGGTTGTCGACGCCGGTGCTGACCTTCCAGTTTTTGTTAATCCGGTAGGCGCCATTGAGCGAGAACACGCCAAAACCCGAGGTCTTGTCGAAGTCCTTGCCGACGACGTTGCCTTTGTTCTGGTCGATGCGGTTTTGCGCCGCCACCACCCGCCACAAGGCACCGGCGCTCCAGTTGTCTGCGCTGTAGGTCAGGCCGAAACGTGCGTCCAGCGGCGGCATTTGCGGCAGTGCGTTACCGTCGCTGCTGTTCTTGCCCCAGGCGTAGGCCAGGGTTGCGTCGGCTTTCCAATGGCTGGTCAGCTTGTAGGCCGCACCCAATTCGCCGCCCATGATTCGTGCGTCGATGTTTTGTGCTTGCGAGGTCATGCCCATCATTGCGGGCGTGTAGTTGAACAGGATGTAATCGCGCACCTGCCCGACGTACCCCGAGGCCCAGGCTTCCAGGTCTTCGGTCTTGTATTGCAGGCCGAAGTCGAGCTGGGTGGTTTTCTCAGGCTTGATCGAATCGAAGGCATTCACCGACCCGGCGGGCCCCGATTTGGGCGAAAACAGCTCCCAGTAATCCGGGAAACGCTGGGTGTGACCGAGACCGGCATACAACGTGGTCGGGCTGTCCGCCAGATCATGCTCGTAACGGACGAAGCCGCTTGGCAGGGTGTCGGCGCGGGTATCGTCGGCGGTCGGGTTGGCGCGAGTCATCATTCCCGAGCCAGTGGTCTGCCGATAATCCTTGGCCGAGGCGCGGTCCAGGCGTGCACCGGTAATCAATCGATCACGGTCGGCGGCGTACCAGGTCAATTCGCTGAACACGCCGTAGTTGTGGAAGTCGGCGTCCTTGTTGCGCGGCAGTTCCTTGTAGACGTCGATGCCCATGGCGCTGCGTTGGCGATGTTCGTTGGTCTGCGCATCGATGCCGCTGATCAACTGCACATCGGCCCAGCGCCAAGTGGCTTTGATCCGTGCGCCGAGGGTTCGACGGTCGACGTTGGAAGCCATCGGGCCGGCCATCATTCCGGTGCCGGACGGCGTGCGCAGGGTGTAGTTGTCCATCACGTGGTCGGCGTAGTTGTAGTAGATCTGCGCTTCGACCTTATCCAGCACATCACCGATGTTCGACTGCTCGAAACGCAAGCCCAGGCTTTCGCGCTTGAATTGCGAACCGTCCATGCCGCGCCCGGCGTAACGGGCTTCGCCATCGCCCTTGCCGGCGGTCAGTTCCAGCAGGGTGTCAGCGTCCGGGGTCCAGCCAACCGCCACATCGCCGTTCCATTTGTCATAGCGCGACGGCACGGTGTCGTTGTTGCCGTCCTTGTAGTCGTCGGAATGCGCGGTGTTGCCGATCACTCGCACGTAACCCAGTGGCCCGCCGGCAGCAGCGTCCACCACTTTGTCGAAACGGCCGTTGGAGCCAGCCAGCACGCTGGCGTTCACCCGCGTGCCGAGTTCGCCGAAGCTTTCCGGCTCACGGTCGAAGAGGATGGTCCCGGCCGACGCGCCCGGTCCCCAGAGCACGGTTTGCGGGCCTTTGATCACGGTCAGTTTGTCGTAGGTTTCCGGCGAGATGTAGGAGGTCGGTGCGTCCATTCGGCCGGGGCAGGCGCCGAGCAACTGGCCGCCGTTGGTGAGGATGTTCAGCCGCGAGCCGAACATGCCACGCAGCACCGGGTCGCCGTTGGTGCCGCCATTGCGCACCAGGGCGAAGCCAGGGATGGTTTTCAGGTAATCGCCACCGTCGCTGGCCGGCACCGGCTGGCGCGGGTCCTTGGGGTTGGTGACGATGGTCAGCGGCGAACTCGGCGCGATGGCGGTGATCACCGTCGGGCTCAGTTCTTCACTGTGACCGGCGTGTTCATCGGCCAGCACCATGGGTGTCAGCAGTGCACCGCAAAGGAAGGCGGTGGCGTGCCTGAAACGAATACTGGATTCGTTCGGGGCAAAAGAAGCTTGGGCAGCGCTCAAGCGTGTGTCAGCAGAAAACCTGGGCATGACAATTTCCATCGAACAGTCGTAAACGACACGGCCGGCAGCCTGCGCAATCCATGTGGGAGCGAGCTTGCTCGCGATGAGGGAGGGGCAGCCAACATCAATGTTGAATGACCCATCGCGATCGCGAGCAAGCTCGCTCCCACAGGTAGCTTTGGCTATCTTCGGACTGTGTGAGGTCGGAGGTGGGTGTTTACG
>NZ_JBBWCB010000346.1:0-370 GCF_039888995.1 Pseudomonas rossensis
CGCTATAAGACAATCCCCCGTCCCCACGCGGCGAACCACACCATTACTGGCCGAACACCAAGCAGTGATGGCGCAACTGCCCACAACCCTTTCCCGGGATCAGCGCAATAAGATTTCACGATTTCTGTGTCACCTCGAGCAGCAGGGTCGGAGCTGGTCAGCGCTGGCACCTGCTGCGGGCGAAGTGCGCCCCGCAGCGTTGGAGGCGGCGGTCAACACGGCCATTACGCAACACGGACTTGATAGAGGCACGCGCGCGGCCATTAACCACGCCTTCAACGTGTTTCTGCAAGGGCCTTCCGGTCAGGTCCGCCTGATACCTGTGTGGCCCGCACACCAAGACGTGATGGCGCAACTGCCCACAACCCTT
>NZ_JBBWCB010000347.1:0-366 GCF_039888995.1 Pseudomonas rossensis
CGCCGGTTATGTTGCGGCCTGAGTTATGTTGTGGTGACAAAGACGACGCCCTTGAATGGGGTTTTCGGCGTAGAAAGCAGCACATAAATATGAGCGACACATTACGCGCAGACAGGCTTGTGACAATCACCCAGATTGCTCAGCACAGTGCTGTTGGCCTCTCTCGCGTTCAGCAATCCAGCAATTCCGCTTAGGGACGTGCGCACGCAGCAATTGAGCAGCAGCGATTTTTGAAAAGAACTGATACCCCGTGGCAACGAAGGCCGGTAAGACGCTGAAAATTATGTTACGCCGATCACCTGGTGCTACTACGCATTAAGCTTATCGACACGGCCGGGATCACATAAATTAGGCCGCAACATAACC
>NZ_JBBWCB010000348.1:0-350 GCF_039888995.1 Pseudomonas rossensis
CAACCCTGATCGTGTTACCGACATTCCTGCTGGCACTGATCGACCCGGCCGGTTATCTGCCCATCATCCTCAAGGCCGTCAGCCTCGGTCAGCAAAGCTCCACGACGAGCGCCCGCAATGCCGGTCGCGAGTTGCTCGGCTCAACCTTGCTCGCAGGCCTGTTGGCGATCCTCTTCTGGAGCGCCCTCAGTCTGTTTGTGCATCTGTGGATGTTCTTTCTGTGGATGTTGCTGTTCGGCCTGGTGCTGGCGCGCAAGCTGTATGCCCTGAGCCCGACGCGGTTTACCACGGGGTTTTGGCTCAATACGCTGATCACGCTGATCATCCTGTTGGTTCAGTCGGTACAGGAC
>NZ_JBBWCB010000349.1:0-350 GCF_039888995.1 Pseudomonas rossensis
GCGTGCTTACCGGTACCTCGAGCGTTGATGGCCCGGTCAGTGTGCTCAACTTCACCATCGGCGAAACCACCTACGCCGCCGGCAGCACGGCGACTATCGCCAACGTCGGCACCCTGGTGATCGCCGCCAATGGTGCCTACACCTTTACCCCGGCGGCCAACTACAACGGTAGCGTGCCAACGGTCAGCTATACCGTCACTGACGGCTCCGGTTCTGACGTCACCTCGACCTTGAACATCAACGTCACCCCGGTCGACGACAGCTTCACCGATATCAGCGAAACCGTAACCACCAGCGAAGACGCCCCAGTCAACGGCAGCGTGCTCACCGGCACCAGCAGCGTCGACGGC
>NZ_JBBWCB010000350.1:0-343 GCF_039888995.1 Pseudomonas rossensis
TCGCCCAAATGGCGCCACTCGGCCAACAGTTCGTCGATCAGTTCACGCAGCAGGCCCGGCACCGGCTGGGTGGCATCTTCCAGTACCCGCGGAATTTTCTGGCTGATCGCAACATCGCCTTGCGCCAAGGCCACGCCGTGCTCGAGCAGCAGGCCGCGCATCTGATTACTCACCGCCGTGCGTCGACGCACATAGCCTTGGCGGGCGCGATGCAACGCCTGCAATGCCAGCGCCGCAACGCTTTTGACCGGCACTGCGTAGATCTTTTCATCGCGACCAGCCCGCAGAATCGCCAGCGCATCGTTGCGATCATTTTTAGGCCCGCTGCGATGGGTGGCCACCA
>NZ_JBBWCB010000351.1:0-343 GCF_039888995.1 Pseudomonas rossensis
AACCCCACACTACCATCGGCGATGCATCGTTTCACTGCTGAGTTCGGGATGGGATCAGGTGGTTCCAATGCTCTATGGTCGTCAAGAAATTCGGTAGCCAGGTCGTTCTCCTTGCGGATTACGCTCCAGCGAATGGGTATGCGATAGTTTGGTGTTTTGTGAGTATCTCGAACTTTCGGTTCGTTTCGTCTTCACACACCGCAATCTGGTGCCCTTTCAGGTCAGCAAATTGCTTGGGTGTTATATGGTCAAGCCTCACGGGCAATTAGTATTGGTTAGCTCAACGCCTCACAGCGCTTACACACCCAACCTATCAACGTCGTAGTCTTCGACGGCCCTTCAG
>NZ_JBBWCB010000352.1:0-341 GCF_039888995.1 Pseudomonas rossensis
GTTCCTGAATTCAGAGGAGATCCTATTTAAGCGGTTACCTATGCGTGTACGGGTAGGACTTCCCACGGTGCTACCCAGTCGCCCGCAACTCGCAACGCTATCTTTGCATCATCTTCAATGAGACGGCAGACACTCATTTCACCGGAACGCTCACCGTAACGCTGCTTCGCTTCTTCGAAGCGCGCATGAGTTGCACGGGTTAGCTCGCAGCGTGTTCCGGTTTCATTTAACAATTCTTCTATCAGGCCAAGATCTTTCAGGCACAGCGCAAGCGGGAAGGATGGGTCGTAGTGACCGGCAAATATCGACGGTACATCGTGTTGCATTACGAAGCTATCTGC
>NZ_JBBWCB010000353.1:0-321 GCF_039888995.1 Pseudomonas rossensis
AAAAAGGCTACTCGAAAGAGTGGCCTTTTTTGTGCGCGTCTCTTTTGTAAACGCGAGACAGAAAAGAGCGGGTAACGGCTGACGGTGCAGGATTGAGAAATCGTTCTGATTCCGAAACTTAAGTCTCCCCCACGACCGTTCGCCGCTCATTTACGCTTATTTGACCCTATTCAGGATTAACGGTAGACACTCCGGCGTTCGTCTGTAGAATGCCGCCACACAGACGCGGGATGGAGCAGTCTGGTAGCTCGTCGGGCTCATAACCCGAAGGTCGTCGGTTCAAATCCGGCTCCCGCAACCAAACATCAAAAAAGGCTACTC
>NZ_JBBWCB010000037.1:0-49068 GCF_039888995.1 Pseudomonas rossensis
TCCCCAGCCTGTACATATCCCATGGCTCGCCCATGTTGGCACTGGAACCGGGCGCCAGCGGGCCCGCCCTCGCTCGCCTGGTCGCAGAATTGCCGAAACCCAAAGCCATCGTAATTGTTTCTGCGCATTGGGAAAGCAATGAGTTGCTGGTCAGCGGCAATCCCCAGCCTGAAACCTGGCATGACTTTGGCGGATTTCCGCAGGCTTTGTTCGACGTGCAATACCCGGCGCCCGGCAATCCACAATTGGCCGCAGAGGTTGTCGAACTGCTGAAGAGCGATGGCCTGCCCGCACGCATCGACGCCGAACGGCCATTCGACCATGGTGTCTGGGTGCCCTTGTCATTGATGTATCCACAAGCCGACATCCCCGTGGTGCAAGTTTCGCTACCCACCCGCGGCGGCCCGGCCCTGCAGACCCGCGTCGGTCATGCCCTGGCCAGTCTGCGCGAACACGGCGTGCTGCTGATCGGTTCCGGGAGCATCACCCACAACCTGCGTGAACTGGACTGGCACGCAGGCTCGGAAAGCGTCGAACCCTGGGCCCAGGCATTTCGTGACTGGATGATCGAAAAACTCGCTGCCAACGACGAAACCGCGTTGCACGATTACCGTCAGCAAGCACCGAATGCCGTGCGCAACCATCCAAGTGATGAGCATTTGTTGCCTTTGTATTTTGCCCGCGGCGCCGGAGGACATTTCAGCGTGACCCACAAGGGATTCACCATGGGGGCCTTGGGCATGGACATTTACCGCTTCGGATAAGCTCGACCTGTGGCGGCCAGGCTCAGACCACATCAACCCCGACATGAATCGCGTCGTGCCGCCAAAACTCCAGATCACAATCAATCAACCGCTCATGCTGATCGTAATTGACCCGAGCGATGCGCAACCCCGGACTCCCCACCGACACCCGTAAAGCCGCCGCCGCATCCACCGACAACGCCGTCGGCACAATCTCGAAACGCACCCGCCCGTAGTGCAAATCGTAATGCCGCGCGTACAACTCGGTAATCGACTGATTCAAATCGAAATCCAGAATCCCCGGAAAAAACTGCGGATTCAAATAGTGCTCCACATACAACACCAGCCGCTCATCGATCCGCCGCGCCCGGCAAATCTGAATCACGCTCGACAACGCCGGCAACTGCAACCAGGCACAGACCGCCACCGACGCCGGCTGCAACCGCGCCGAAATCACCTCGGTGGACGGCACCCGCCCCTGTGCACTGACCATCGCGTGAAAGTGACTGCGCTGCATCAGGTTATAGGCCAGGCGCGGTGGCGACACGAACCAGCCACGGCGCTCCTCCCGATAAATCTGCCCCTGGGCTTCCAGTTGCAACAATGCTTCCCGCACGGTGATCCGCGTGGTTCCGAACAACTCACTGAGCTTGCGCTCGGCCGGCAGTTTGCTACCGGGCGCCAACAGGCCATGGTCAAGCTGTTCCTGCAGAACCTGCCCGATCGCTGTCACCGCTTTGGTTGTCTCGATGCGCATCAACGTTACCTATCTGGACTAGACCAGCACTGTTTCGGGGCGGAACCGCGAGTCAATCGGCTCCCTACAACTCCCGGCAAGCCTAGGCACTGCTTATGACTGACAGATGACAAAGCCGCCGAACGGTTGATCCAGACACCTGCAATTTCATGGCCAAGTCCTTTCATATCAGCTCTTTAGCCATGGTCTACGCTTACCCGGAGCCTGAGCATTCCAGCGCTGAACATAGAGCTAGACCGGTCGTCGACATCAAAATGTCATCCAACCGGCCTAAATTGGCTCAGGTATTGCTGACCTAGACCAACACAACCGCAATCGCAGCGTTGAAAACGCCCAAAGGAGCTTCGGATGAAACAGCTTTTCCTGGCCTCACTGTTAGGCTCGACCATTGCCATGTGTACCGCCGCGATGGCGGCTGATAGCGATTTGAAAACCCTGGAAGCCGCGGCGAAAGCGGAAGGTGAGGTCAACAGCGTCGGCATGCCCGACAACTGGGCCAACTGGAAAGGCACCTGGGATGACCTGGCCAAGAACTACGGCCTGAAACACATCGACACCGACATGAGCTCGGCCCAGGAAATCGCCAAGTTCAAAGCTGAAAAAGACAACGCCACGGCTGACATCGGTGACGTCGGTGCAGCCTTTGGCCCGATCGCAGTCAAGCAAGATGTAGTGCAACCTTACAAACCCTCTACCTGGGATCAGATTCCAGATTGGGCCAAGGACAAGGACGGCAACTGGGCGCTGGCCTATACCGGCACCATCGCTTTTATCGTCAACAAGAAGCTGCTGCACGGTTCCGAAGCCCCGACCAAGTGGGCTGATCTGAAAACCGGTAAATACAAGGTTTCCATCGGTGACGTGAGCACCGCCGCCCAGGCCGCCAACGGTGTACTGGCCGCAGCACTGGCCAACGGTGGCGACGAAAAGAACCTGCAACCAGCGCTGTTGCTGTTCGCTGATATCGCCAAACAAGGACGCCTGTCCATGGCCAACCCGACCATCGCCACGATGGAAAAGGGTGAAATCGAAGTCGGCGTGGTCTGGGACTTCAACGGCCTGAGCTACAAGGCCAAGATGGCGAATCCGGATGATTACGTGGTGCTGATTCCATCCGATGGCTCGGTGATTTCCGGTTACACCACCATCATCAACAAATACGCGAAAAACCCGAACGCCGCCAAGCTGACCCGCGAATACATCTTCAGCGATGCCGGTCAGATCAACCTGGCGCGCGGCAACGCCCGTCCGATCCGCGCCGACCACGTCAAATTGCCGGATGACGTCAAGGCCCAACTGCTGCCTAACGAGCAGTACAAAAAGGTCACGCCGATCAAAGACGCGGATGCGTGGGAAAAGACTTCCAAGGCTTTGCCGCAGAAGTGGAACGAAGAAGTCATCGTCGAAATGAAGTGATGCGGTAGCCCGCCAATTGGAGGGCTAATGGAGATCCCTGTGGGAGCGAGCTTGCTCGCGATAGCGGTAGCGCAGTCAACATCTCTGTTGAAGGTCAGCCCGTCATCGCGAGCAAGCTCGCTCCCACAGTGGAGCGAGTAAATTGCGAATACCTGTTTTGCGGAGTTTTTGCCCCTATGAAGCACAACGTCATCCTTGTGGTGCTCGACGGCCTCAATTACGAAGTCGCGCGCCACGCCATGGGGCACCTGCAGGCTTACGTTGGCGCAGGACGCGCAGCGCTCTACAAACTGGAATGCGAATTGCCGGCGCTGTCCCGTCCGCTTTACGAGTGCATCCTGACCGGCGTCACGCCGATCGATAGCGGCATTGTTCACAACAATGTCTCGCGCCTGTCCAACCAGCGCAGCATCTATCACTACGCCAGCGATGCCAGCCTTGTAACCGCCGCCGCGGCCTATCACTGGGTCAGCGAGCTGTATAACCGTTCGCCGTTTATCGCCGCGCGGGATCGTCACACCGACGACCCGGACCTGCCAATCCAGCACGGTCATTTCTACTGGAACGATCACTACCCGGACTCGCACCTGTTCGCCGACGCCGAAAACCTGCGCCTGCGTCATGCGCCGAACTTTTTACTGGTCCACCCCATGAATATCGACGACGCCGGGCACAAGCACGGTCTCGACACCCCGCAGTACCGCAACAGCGCCCGCTCGGCCGACATTATTCTGGCCGACTATCTGCACACCTGGCTCGACACCGGGTATCAGGTGCTGGTGACCGCCGACCATGGCATGAACAACGACCGCTCCCACAACGGCCTGCTGCCGGAAGAACGCGAAGTACCGCTGTTCGTCCTCGGCGACGCTTTCAGCTTCAATGCCAACGCCGCACCGAAACAGACTGAAATCTGCGGCACCGTCTGCGAACTGCTGGGTGTGGCCCACGACAAACCTGTATGCCAGGAGCTGCTCAAGTGAACACCATGACGCGCGGAAAATGGCTCGCAGCCTTGTGCCTGGTGCCTTTCGCACTGTTCTTTATCGTGTTCCAGATCGCGCCGCTGTCCTGGGTGATGATCAATAGTCTGCAATCGGAAGAGTTCGGCTGGGGCATCGCCAACTTCACCAGGATCTTCAATTCGAAGTTCTATCTGCAGGCAATCCAGTTCAGCCTCGAGATCAGTTTCTGGTCCAGCGTGTTCGGGATCATCATCGCGGTGCTCGGCGCCTACTCCCTGCGCCGGGTCGACTCGAAGCTGCGCAACTTCGTCAACGCCTTCGCCAACATGACCAGCAACTTTGCCGGCGTGCCTTTGGCCTTCGCGTTCATCATTCTGCTGGGCTTCAATGGCAGCTTCACCATCATGCTCAAGCAGGCCGGAATCATTCAGGACTTCAACCTGTATTCGAAAACCGGGCTGATCATTCTCTACACCTACTTCCAGATCCCGCTCGGCGTGTTGCTGCTCTACCCGGCCTTTGATGCCCTGCGCGAAGACTGGCGTGAATCCGCCGCGCTGCTCGGCGCCAATGGCTGGCAGTTCTGGCGGCACATCGGTTTGCCAGTGCTGACCCCGGCGCTGCTCGGGACGTTTGTGATCCTGCTGGCCAACGCCCTGGGCGCCTACGCCACGGTGTACGCCCTGACCACCGGCAACTTCAACGTGCTAACAATCCGCATCGCGGCGATGGTTTCCGGCGACATTTCCCTGGACCCGAACCTGGCCAGTGCCCTGGCTGTGGTGCTGGTGGCGCTGATGACCCTGGTGACCATCGTGCATCAGCTGTTGTTGAAGAGGAGCTACAATGTCTCGCGCTGAACTGGGCCCCGTCGGCATCTACCACCGGGTGGTGGTGTATTTGCTCTTTGCCATACTGTTGCTGCCATTGCTCGGGACGCTGATCTACTCGATCTCCAGCAGTTGGTCGGCGACCATTCTGCCCAGCGGCTTCACCGTTAAATGGTACGTGGAGCTGTGGAGCGATCCGCGGTTTCTCCATTCGTTCGGCCAATCGCTGCTGGTCTGCGTCGGCTCGCTGATTCTGTCGGTGGTGCTGATTCTGCCGTTGCTGTTTGTGGTGCATTACCACTTCCCGAAACTCGATGCGCTGATGAACATCCTGATCCTGCTGCCCTTCGCGGTGCCGCCGGTGGTGTCGTCGGTGGGTCTATTGCAGCTCTACGGTTCCGGGCCGTTCGCGATGGTCGGGACGCCGTGGATTCTGATCGGTTGCTACTTCACCGTGGCGCTACCGTTCATGTACCGGGCAATCACCAACAACTTGCAGGCGATCAACCTGCGCGACCTGATGGACTCCGCCCAGCTGCTCGGTGCCAGCACCTGGCAAGCGGCGTTTCTGGTGGTGCTGCCAAACTTGCGCAAAGGTTTGATGGTGGCGTTGTTGTTGTCGTTCTCGTTCCTGTTTGGTGAGTTCGTGTTCGCCAACATCCTCGTCGGGACCCGCTACGAAACCCTGCAGGTCTACCTCAACAACATGCGCAACAGCAGCGGCCACTTCACCAGTGCGCTGGTGATTTCCTATTTCTTCTTTGTGCTGGTTCTGACCTGGGCTGCCAATATTTTGAACAAGGACAAAAGCCAATGAGCTTCGTCAGCGTCCAACACCTACTGAAAAGCTACGCGGGCACCACGGTGTTCAGCGACATCAACTGTGAAATCCAGAAGGGTGAGTTCGTCACCCTCCTCGGCCCGTCCGGTTGCGGCAAATCCACACTGCTTCGCTGCATCGCCGGGCTGACCTCGGTGGATGGCGGCAAAATCCTGCTCGATGGCCAGGACCTCGTTCCGTTGAGCCCGCAGAAACGCGGGATCGGCATGGTGTTCCAGAGCTACGCGCTGTTTCCGAACATGACCGTCGAGCAGAACGTCGCCTTTGGTTTGCGCATGCAGAAGGTCAACGCCGACGAAAGCCACAAGCGTGTTGCCGAAGTACTGAAGCTGGTGGAACTCAACGATTTCGCCGCGCGTTATCCGCATCAACTGTCCGGCGGACAATGCCAGCGAGTCGCCCTCGCCCGCTCGTTGGTGACCCGGCCACGTCTATTGTTGCTGGATGAACCGCTGTCGGCCCTTGATGCACGGATTCGCAAGCACTTGCGCGAACAGATCCGTCAGATCCAGCGTGAACTCGGCTTGACCACGATTTTCGTCACTCACGATCAGGAAGAAGCCCTGACCATGTCCGACCGGATTTTCTTGATGAATCAGGGAAAAATCGTACAGAGCGGCGACGCCCAGACCCTTTACACCGCACCCATCGATTTTTTTGCCGCAGGTTTCATCGGCAACTACAACCTGCTGGACGCGGACAGCGCCACAAAACTGCTGCAGCGACCGATTACCCACCGCATCGCGATTCGCCCGGAAGCAATCGAGCTGAGCCTGAACGGCGAACTCGACGCACAAATCCGCAGCCACAGCCTGTTGGGCAACGTGATTCGCTACCGGGTCGAAGCCCGGGGCGTGGAACTGGTGGTAGATGTGCTGAACCGCTCGGCGGCCGATCTGCATCCCGATGGTCAACGTCTGGCGCTTTCCATCGATCCGACGGCCCTGTGTGAGGTAGCCTGATGACTTTGCTGATGTTGAAGAGAGAACCGCACTGATGGCCCTGGCAATTTTTGATTTGGACGAAACCCTGATCCACGGCGACTGCGCCACCCTCTGGAGCGAACAAATGGGTCGCCTGGGCTGGGTCGATCCCGAGTCGTTCATGCGTCAGAACAACGAACTGATGGACGCCTACAGCCACGGCAAACTACGGATGGAGGAGTACATGACCTTCAGTCTGGAGCCGATGATCGGGCGCACGCCGGAAGAGGTCGACCATTTGGTAGGGCCTTGGGTGGAAGACTTCATCGAGCCGATCATTTTCAGTGACGCCACCAAAGCCATTGCAGCCCATCGCAAGGCCGGCGACCGGATTTTGGTGATTTCGGCATCGGGCACGCACCTGGTGAGGCCGATTGCCGATCGCTTGGGCATCGACGAGATTCTCGGCATCGAGCTGGAAGTAACGCATGGGGTTTATAGCGGCAACACGGTGGGCACGCTGACCTACCGCGAAGGCAAGATCACGCGTTTGCTGGAGTGGCTGGATGCGGAAGAGGAAAACCTGGAAGGCGCGAGTTTCTACTCTGACTCACGTAATGATTTGCCGTTGCTGCTGAAAGTAGATTTCCCACACGTGGTAAACCCGGATCCGGTGTTGCTTGAACACGCAGAAAAAGCCGGCTGGCCGATCCATCTCTGGAAGTAACCCATATCCTGTGGGAGCGGGCTTGCCCGCGATTCAGGCGACGCGGTGTGTCTGTCATACCGCGTCATCGTTCATCGCGGGCAAGCCACGCTCCCACAGGTGAGTGTCAAACCAGGCTTTCGTCGATCACCAACACCAACTTCCCCGACACCTTATTAGTCGCCAACTCCGCAAACGCCGCTTCGGCGTCCTTGATCGAAAAGGTCTTGGCCAATTGCGGGCTTAAACGCCCTTCAGCAAACAACGGCCAGACATGCTGGCTCAGATCACTGAACAAATCCGCCTTGAACTGATCGTCGCGACTGCGCAAGGTTGAACCCAGCAGTTGCACGCGCTTGGCCAGCACCTGCGCCAGATCCAGCTGCGCCTCACGACCGCCCATCAGGCCGATCAGCACCCAACGGCCATCGAGCGCCATCAGTTTCAGATTCAGCGCGGCGTAGTTGCCGCCCACCGGGTCGAGAATCACATCGAACGGCCCCAGGTCACTCAAGCGGTCCAGATCCCCGTTGCGCACGACCCCACCTTGCGCGCCCAGCGCTTCGCAGTAAGCCAAACGCTCGGCGGAACCGACGCTGACCCAGCATGGGTTACCAAACGCCTTGCACAGCTGAATGGCAGCTGAACCGATTCCACTTGCTCCGGCGTGCAGTAGAACTTTCTCACCTGGCTTGAGCGCAGCCAGTTGAAACAAATTCAGCCAAACGGTCGCATACACTTCTGGCAGCGCTGCAGCCTCCGTCAGGGACAAACCTTCGGGAACCGGCAACACATGCCGTCCGTCGACAACTACCTCCTCGGCCATCCCGCCCCCGGCCAGCAAGGCGCAGACCCGATCCCCAACCTGCCAGGACGAGCCCGGCCCCACCTCGCTGATCACCCCCGAACACTCAAGACCCAGTACCTGACTGGCTCCCGGCGGTGGCGGATAAAGACCCGCCTTCTGTAACAAATCGGCGCGATTGAGACCCGCAGCCGCCACTCGAATCCGAACTTGTCCTACATCACATGTAGGACTGGGCTCTTCCACCCACGCCACTTGACCTTCAACGCCTTGCAATGCTTTCACAGTGCCTCCATAGTGAGTCTGGACTGAGCCCGTAGCTGTAGCGCCGGGCTTTCTTGCATTATGCGACCGGCCCTCGTGGTACCGGCGACTTCAAAGACGGCCTAATATGCGTGATCAATTGTCCCCGCGTCGAATCAGCATGAAGCATTTTTTCCCCAGCACCGCCCTAGCCCTATTCATTGGTATCGGTCTGTTGCCGATGTCGACCAATTCGTTTGCAGCCAATAGCTGGGACAAGCTTCAGCCTGATCGTGACGAAGTGATCGCCAGCCTGAACGTCGTCGAGTTGCTAAAGCGCCATCATTACAGCAAGCCGCCGCTCGATGACGCGCGCTCCGTGATCATCTATGACAGCTACCTCAAACTGCTGGACCCGTCGCGCAGCTACTTCATGGCCAGCGACATTGCCGAATTCGACAAGTGGAAAACCCAGTTTGACGACTTCCTCAAAAGCGGCGACCTGAATGCCGGGTTCACCATCTACAAGCGCTACCTGGACCGCGTCAAAGCGCGTCTGGACTTCGCCCTTGCCGAGTTGAACAAAGGCGTCGACAAGATCGACTTCACCGCCAAGGAAACCTTGCTGATCGATCGCAAGGATGCCCCTTGGCTCAAGTCCACCGCAGAACTCGACGACCTGTGGCGCAAACGCGTCAAGGACGAAGTGCTGCGGCAGAAGATCGCGGGCAAGGACTCCAAGCAGATTCAGGAAACCCTGACCAAGCGCTACAAGAATCAATTGGCGCGCCTGGACCAGACCCGTCCGGAAGATATCTTCCAGGCGTACATCAATACCTTCGCCATGTCCTACGACCCGCACACCAACTATCTGTCACCGGATAACGCGGAGAACTTCGACATCAACATGAGCCTGTCCCTCGAGGGCATTGGCGCCGTGTTGCAGAGCGACAACGACCAGGTGAAAGTCGTGCGTCTGGTGCCTGCCGGCCCGGCCGACAAGACCAAACAAGTCGCACCGGCCGACAAGATCATCGGAGTTGCCCAGGGCAACAAAGAAATGGTCGACGTGGTCGGCTGGCGCCTGGACGAAGTGGTCAAGTTGATCCGCGGGCCGAAAGGCACCGTGGTGCGCCTGGAAGTGATCCCGGCCAGCAATGCGCCGAACGACCAGACCAGCAAGATCGTCCCGATCACCCGCGAAGCGGTGAAGCTTGAAGACCAGGCGGTGAAGAAGTCGGTCCTCAACCTGAAACAGGACGGCAAGGACTACAAGCTCGGCGTCATCGAGATCCCGGCCTTCTACCTGGACTTCAAGGCTTTCCGTGCTGGCGATCCGGACTACAAGAGCACCACTCGCGACGTCAAGAAACTGCTGACCGAGTTGCAGAAAGACAAGGTCGACGGCGTAGTCATCGACCTTCGCAACAATGGCGGCGGTTCCCTGCAGGAAGCCACCGAGCTGACCAGTCTGTTCATCGACAAAGGTCCGACCGTTCTCGTGCGTAATGCCGATGGCCGGGTCGATGTGCTGGAAGATGAAAACCCGGGTGCCTTCTACAAAGGGCCGATGGCGTTGCTGGTCAACCGCTTGTCTGCCTCGGCTTCGGAGATTTTTGCCGGCGCCATGCAGGACTATCACCGCGCGTTGATCATTGGCGGCCAGACCTTCGGTAAAGGCACCGTGCAGACCATTCAGCCGCTGAACCATGGCGAACTGAAATTGACCCTGGCCAAGTTCTACCGGGTTTCCGGCCAGAGCACCCAGCATCAGGGCGTACTGCCGGACATCGATTACCCGTCGATCATCGACACCAAGGAAATCGGCGAAAGCGCACTGCCAGAAGCCATGCCGTGGGACACCATCCGTGCGGCCATCAAGCCTGCGGTCGACCCGTTCAAGCCTTACATCTCGCAGCTTAAATCCGAGCATGACGCACGCTCGGCCAAAGACGCCGAGTTTGTGTTTATCCGCGACAAGTTGGCCCTGGCCCAGAAGCTAATGGAAGAAAAAACCGTCAGCCTCAACGAAGTCGATCGTCGTAAGCAACACGCCGACATAGAAGCCAAGCAACTGGTCATGGAAAACATTCGTCGCAAGGCCAAGGGCGAAGAACCGCTCAAAGAGCTGAAGAAAGAAGACGAGGATGCTATTGCGGCCGAGCCGGACAAGACCAAACCGGAAGACGATGCCTACCTGAGCGAAACCGGGCGGATTCTGTTGGACTACCTGAAACTCAATACCACGGTAGCCAAGCACTAAGTTGTTACAAGCAAGATGATGGCAATTTAATGCTGACGCTCCCCGGAGCGTCATCATACAGTCATCATTCTGTCGTGAAATAAAGGACTGGGAGCACCTCTTTATCCAAGAGAGTGCTCCCAGTCCTTTTTTATCGCCAGAGAAAGCCATGACCACCACAGAACAGCTGAGTGCCTTGAGTTCCATACTGGCTCAAAGCGGTTTGCACAGCTTGTTCCAGCCGATCATTTCCCTCTCTGAGCGACGCATTCTCGGTTACGAAGCACTTAGTCGCGGCCCCTCCAACAGTCCACTGCACTCCCCCCTCGCACTGTTCGCCGTCGCCCGTCAGGCTGGGCGCCTGAGCGAGCTGGAAATCGCTTGCCGTCAAAGCGCCTGCCGACGTTTCAACGAGCAGCAACTGCCCGGCAAACTGTTCCTCAACGTTTCCCCTGAATCCCTGCTCGAAGCCGCCCACCAACCCGGGCGCACCCTGCAACTGCTGCAGGATTTCGGCATACCGCCAAGTCAGGTGGTGATCGAACTGACTGAACAGACCCCGACCGACGATTTCGAGCTGCTGCAAACCGCTCTGCATCACTATCGAGCGATGGGGTTTTCCATTGCTCTGGATGATCTGGGCGCAGGCTATTCGAGTTTGCGGCTGTGGTCTGAATTGCGTCCGGACTACGTGAAGATTGATCGACACTTCATCGACGGTATTCACCAGGACGCCCTCAAGCGCGAATTCGTCGGTTCGATCCTGCAAATCGCCAAGGCCTCGCGGGCGCAAGTGATCGCGGAAGGTATCGAGCTGCCGGAAGAACTCGCAGTGTTGACCGAGATGGGCGTGGATCTGGTTCAGGGTTATCTGCTCTGCCGCCCCCAGGAACATCCACCTCGTGATGCCCGAGCCCTGATGCCCAAACGGGAAAGCACAGCGGTGGCGTTGAATGATGAAGTCAGCGACCTTAGCGCTTTGCTCAACGACCAACCGGCAGTGGGTCGCGATACACCGACCGCCACCGTCCTGGAAGCCTTTCGCCGCCAGGCCAACCTGAACTCCCTGGCGGTACTCGACGAGCAAGGTCAGCCCTGCGGCATCGTCCACCGGCATTCGCTCTCCGACGCGTTGCTCAAGCCTTTTGCCACCGACCTGTTCGCCCGCAAGCCGATCAGCCGTTTAATGAGTGATGACTTCCTCGCCGTTGAGATGAGCCAGTCGCTGCAACAAGTGAGTCGCCTGATCACCAGCCGCGCGCGGCAGCGCATCGAAGAAGACTTCATCATCACCCTCAACGGCGGTTACCTGGGACTGGGCCGAGTGATCGACGTACTCAAACTGATTACCGAACTGAAGATCCAGCAAGCCCGTTACGCCAACCCGCTGACCCTGCTGCCGGGCAACGTGCCGATCCAGCAATGCCTGTCGCGACTACTGCAACAGCAACGGGAGTCGGTGATCTGCTACGTCGACATCGACAGTTTCAAACCCTTCAACGACATCTACGGCTACGGCCGTGGGGACGAAGTCCTGCTGTGCCTGGCGCAATGCCTGAATGATCGCGTCGACCCTTCCCGCGACTTTGTCGGCCATATCGGCGGCGATGACTTCCTGCTGGTACTCGGCCCGGAAGACTGGCGCAAACGCTTGAACCAGCTGCTGGACGACTTCCAGAGCCAATGCCGACGCTTTTATCGCAGCGAACACCTGGAAGCCGGCTGCTTCATCGCCCCAAACCGCCAGGGTGTGCGCCAGGAGTTTGAATTGCTGTCACTGTCGATCGGCGTGGTGCATTTACATCCACAGGCCTGTGGACAACTCGATGCAAGCCAGTTGGCGGAGATGGCATCGCAGGCCAAGCATTACGCGAAGAATGTGCCGGGGTATAGCGTGCATGTGATCGATAGTTTGGCGGTGCCAGCAACCGAGGAAGCATTGGTTGCCGGACATCGGTGATTGCCGCTGCGATCTTGATCGTTCAACTCAGATTGAGGGCGGTGCCTCGGAATTGCGAGACGCCAACTCTTTCAGTTTAAGCTCGGCCAACGGATGTCCTGCTTTGGCGGCCATCTCCCAAAACCGCGCAGCTTCAACCGCATCTGGCGCCTTGCTCGGCGTCCCTGCCAGACTAATCACGCCCACCTGATACGCCGCTTTGCCATCCCCCGCCAACGCCGCCAGGCGCAGCAATCGCACTCCTTCTTCGCGAGCGCCAAGGCCGACGCCGCGAAAGGTCAGGATGTGGCCATAGAAGCTCTGGGCGCCAACATCACCCAGGTTCGCCATGCGTGCGAACTGGCCTTCGAGCCAGCTCCAGCCACGCGGCTGACGCACAAACCACGACCAGTGAAACAGCCTACGCGCCAGCCAGTAACTGGCCTTCGCCTTGAGTCGTAGAAACACTCAGGCCTCTGCCGATTCGGGGTATTCGTACTCGAACACCCGCACCACTTCCGAGGCATGCCAGGATGCTGCGGCCACCCCATCGGACGGCCCGGAGAAACGCCCCAGACGTTCGACACATTCAAAGAATCCGGTGCGTGGCAGGCGACTGGCGCCCTGGCTGATCACCAGCGAACTGCGCAATGGCTGCTCGGCCTTGGCGTCCAGCGCGGCCAGATGTTCAAGGGCGGCGGTCAAGGTTTGCATGGCCGGTGTGGGCAGTTGCAAACGTTCAAGCAACGCCCGGTATGTCAGAAGATGACGCTGGCGGCGCGCCTGATCCAGTTCGCCCAGCAACCCGTCCCAATGTTGACGACTGATGCGTACGCTCACGATTCATCCCTCCACCCTGGCACCGTTAATTCCCAGGCCAGGCTGCGGCGAATCGCAGCATCGGGTAGACGCTCGCCACTTTCGATCAAGGCCAGATAAGACGGGCTGATGCCTACCGTGCGGGCCAACGCCTCGATGGCGATGCCCTTCCCTTCGCGCAAACTGCGTAGTTGATCCAGACCCGGAAGAATCTGGTCTGGTGTTGCTGCGTGACGCTCTGGGGCGACCCGCGGCGGTTGTTCATTGATGCCTGCTGCTTTTAGTAGAGCCTGATACTGAGCCCATGGCAGAACCGCATACTCGGGCTCTCCTTCGCGTGTAATTATCTGAATATCCATGACTACCCCGTAGGACAACAACACTTAGCGAGTCGGCACTTTTCCCTAGAAGTGTAATCCTAACAGCGGCCAAGGTCGCGGGGGTATCAATCTGTGGATGAGATTGAATCAGTTCAGTTTTTTTTCGGCCCCTGAAGTTGAAGTTGTTCCGGGGTATCGGGCAGGCGTTCGACCACCGCAAGCTTTTCCGGCAACTGACGCTTGCGCCAGGCGCGGAAGGCGTTGAGCTCATCGTCGAGAACTTTCATCAGCCAGGCCAGCACCGCGATGTCATCGAGCATGCCGAACACTGGAATGAAGTCCGGAATGGCATCCAGCGGACTGAGGAAGTACATCAGGCCTGCCACCACCGACATCAGCGCTTTGGGGCTGATGGCCCGATACTCACCGCGCCAGTAAGCCAGGCAGAGTGCCTGCAACAGGCGTAGATCATCCTTGAGCTTGCCCAGCCGGTTACCCTGGCTGGCACCTTTGCTGGCCACCGCGAAGAGCAAGGTCGGCAAACGTCCACGCGCGAGCAGGCGTCCGGCCAGAGGCAGGAAACGAGCGAAATTCCAAGGCGTTTTCATCATTCCTCCCACTGAAATGTTATCCACACAAATTGTGGATAACCTTGTGAACAGAGCTGCATTTCACGGCTGAAAGCCCCGTTTCATAAGGGCCTAACTCAGATCGGGCGTTTTTTACTCACATAAAAAAACCCAAGATTTCATTGACTTGGCGCTCTGGCGCGGCTAGCACGGGTGTCCTCAATGGCTATGACTCCAGCCTACAGCATCCGTTCGCTTTGTTTACCTTTGCTGAACGCCAGATGCAACAACGCCCCGCATAAGCGAGGCGTTGTTTTTAGAGCAGACGCTGATTACTTGGTAACGGCGTCTTGTTTTGCTGGATCCTTGATTGCCAGCAGTTCCAGATCGAATACCAGCACCGAGTTGGCTGGAATCGCCGGGCTTGGGCTTTGGGCGCCGTAAGCCAGTTCGCTAGGGATGTACAGTTTGTACTTCTCGCCAACGTGCATCAGTTGCAGGCCTTCGACCCAACCCGGAATCACACCGCTGACCGGCAGATCGATCGGGCTGCCACGCTCGACGGAACTGTCGAAAACGGTGCCGTTGGTCAGGGTGCCGGTGTAGTGAACGGACACTACGTCGGTCGGCTTAGGCTGTGCGCCATCGGCTTTCTTGACCACCTCATACTGCAGGCCCGAAGCGGTGGTGGTTACACCGGCTTTCTTGGCGTTGTCTTCGAGGAATTTCTTGCCGGCAGCTGCCGACTCTTCGCTCATTTTGGCCATACGCTCTTCAGCACGCTTTTGCAGTGCTGCGAAGGCTTCGACCAGTTCGTCATCCTTCAGCTTCTGCTCTTTCTTGCCGACGGCATCTTCGATGCCTTGGGCTACGGCTTTGGAGTCCAGATCATCCATGCCTTCCTGAGCCAGGCTCTTGCCCATGTTCAGGCCAATCCCGTAGGAAGCTTTTTGCGCCGGGGTTTTCAGCTCTACGCTGGTCTGCGAATCACAACCCGCAAGTACCAGGCTAACCAGGGCCACCGCCGCCGCCAACCGATGCTGTTTCATGCTATTTCCTTGTTCATGCGCCTAAAGGGCAATCGAATAAAGCCGCGAGCTTATCAGGCGGCCACGACCAATGGCTACCGGCATGAGAGCAGGAAACTTCTGATAAGTTCAGGTGTTTTAACGCATTTCGGGAATGGGCTGATGAAGCTTCTGTCATCTTGCGCCCACAGAAACCAATAGCAAAACCCCAGCATCTGGCGTAATGGCCACTTGCCGCACCTCAGGTACTGAGGCATAAGGGAGCTTCAAATCGACAAGGATGTTTATCTTGCGCCTCTTCTTTCGCTTGCTGGTTCTGTTCTCAGTCCTGCTGGGGCTGAGCCTCGCTGTGGTTCTGTACTACGTCGCCAACCCGAAACTGCCGGCCTGGTCACCCGTGCAGCAAGTGCATTACCTGGAACAATGGAGCGCCAGCGACCGCGAGATTTACTACTTCACGCCCCAGGGCACTCAGGTCAAGGGCTTGCGCTATGACTGGTTCAAGGCCCTCGAATTGCCGTTCTCGCAACAGCGATTCGCCGCTCCCGAATACCTCGCCCGCTTCGGTTTTCTGATCGACCCCAGCCAGAGACCCACGCCGAACAACCCCGGCAATCTGCCAGTGGGCTTTGCCCGCCATCAGAACCCTGGAAGCCAGGACGAGTTTCTGGACATCACCTGCGCTGCCTGCCACACCGGCGAACTGCGCTTTAACGGCCAGGCCGTGCGCATCGATGGCGGTTCGGCGCAGCACGTTCTGCCATCCAGCGTTCCTACGTTACACGGCGGCAGTTTCGGACAAGCGCTGGTAGCGAGTCTGACGTCGACTTACTACAACCCATGGAAATTCGAACGTTTCGCACGCAACGTATTGGGCCAGGACTACGAGGCCCGGCATCAACAACTGCGCAAAGACGTCAAAGTCTCTCTCGATATCTTCTTGAAGGTGGCCTGGAACGACACCCATCGCGGGCTCTATCCCACCGAAGAAGGCCCCGGCCGCACCGACGCTTTCGGGCGCATTGCCAACGCCAGTTTCGGCGATGCGATTTCCCCCGCCAACTACCGTGTAGCCAATGCTCCGGTCGACTATCCGCAACTGTGGGACATGTGGACCTTCGACTGGGTGCAGTGGAACGGTTCGGCGCAGCAACCGATGGCCCGCAACATCGGTGAGGCCTTGGGTGTGGGTGCGACGCTGAATTTCTTCGACGTTAACGGCCAACCGCTTAAAGGAGACGCACGTTATCCGTCCAGTGTCCGCTTGCGCGATCTGCACCTGATCGAACAAACCCTGCAGCGGCTCAAACCCCCAGCCTGGCCGGAGGAACTGCTGGGCGCCATCGACAAGACCCAGGCAGCAAAAGGTCGCGAATTATTCACCGAGAACTGCGCCGGCTGCCATGTACCTCGATCGGTCCAGAGCGACGGGCGCTGGGTGCAACATTTGAAAATGCTGCCCGTGGAGTTCATCGGCACAGACCCGGGCGCGGCCAATAACATCGCCGACCATCGCTTCGACCTCACAGCCTTGCAATGGGACCCGGCAGAGCTGGCGCAACTGGATGTTCAGTTGCAGCCGACGCCCACTGAATCGCTGGATTTGAGCAAGCTCTCATCGGCTAAAGGGTTGGCCTACGTCACCGCTTTCGTCGGAAACCGGGCCTTCCGTGAAGCAAACATTCCTACGGCCGAACGACCGGACATGGACGGCTTCGGCCTGCCGATTGGCGTGCGCGAATTGCGCGCCTACAAGGCTCGACCATTGGCGGGAGTCTGGGCCACCGCGCCATTTCTGCATAACGGTTCGGTGCCGAGCATTTATCAGCTGCTCTCGCCCCAGGATGAACGCACAACCACCTTCTACAAGGGCACGTTCGAGTACGACCCGAGTCACCTCGGCTATCGCACCGAGGCTTTCACCAATGGATTTTTGTTCGACACGCGCATCACCGGCAATCACAACAGCGGCCACGAATTCCGGGCAGGCAAGCGTGGCAACGGCGTCATCGGTCGCCTGCTGCAGCCAGAAGAGCGCTGGGCGCTGCTGGAGTATCTGAAAGTGCTGGGCGGCCCGCTGGAGGCACAATTGCCATGAGCAGACTCTGGATGCGTTTTGGCGCCTTTCTCGGCAAAACCCTGTTGTGGTCGTTGGGTCTTGGATTGCTCGGCTGGGCGCTGGCCACGGCCTGGTTCGCCTGGCAGCACAGCGGCCCGGTTTCGGCTGAAGAACTGATTCCAGATGGCGAATCAGCGATGACCCAAGACATCATCCAGACGGCTGTGCGCATCGTCGATCAGCACCGTGAAAGCACCCGCTACCTGCGCGACGCCCATGCCAAGGCCCACGGCTGCGTGAAGGCAGAGGTTCAGGTGCTGCCGGATCTGGCGGGTGAACTGCGTCAGGGTGTGTTCAGCGAACCCGGAAAAACCTGGCAAGCGACGATGCGGCTGTCCAACGGCAATGCCTACCCGCAGTTCGACAGCATCCGCGATGCACGGGGCATGGCGATCAAGTTGCTCGATGTGCCCGGCAAACAACTGCTGAATGATCAGAAGAGTCGTGGCGAACAGGACTTCGTGATGTTCAGCCATCCGAATTTCTTCGTCAGCGATGTCGCCGAGTACCGTCAGAATGTAGCCGCACAGGCTGACGGCAAGAAGCTGATGGCGTTCTTTCCAGGTTGGGACCCACGGACCTGGCAGGTTCGCCATCTGTTTATCGCGCTGGCGACACTTTCACCCGCCCCGGAAAGCCCGGCCCAGACGACTTACTTTTCGGTTTCGCCCTACAAATTCGGCGAAGCCAATGCCAAGTTCCGCGTCATGCCCGATCCGGCAAGCTGCCCGACTTACACCCTGCCTGCGCAAAACCAGAAGTTGCCGAACTTCCTGCGCAATGCGCTGAACCAGCAACTGTCGACCGACCGGGTACCGGCCTGTTTCGTCCTGCAGATACAGCGCCAGGACCCGGCCAAGTACATGCCGATAGAAGACACGAGCATTGAGTG
The DNA here is from genome assembly GCF_039888995.1 of Pseudomonas rossensis. Lineage (NCBI taxonomy): Bacteria > Pseudomonadati > Pseudomonadota > Gammaproteobacteria > Pseudomonadales > Pseudomonadaceae > Pseudomonas > Pseudomonas rossensis. Next base: position 18,158 of record NZ_JBBWCB010000037.1, read on the forward strand.
GCAGCAAAGCGATGCTCCATTCGAGACCGTGGCGCGGATCAAAGTACCCGCCCAGGACTTCGATACGCCTACGCTGAACGTGCAATGCGATAACCAGTCGTTCAACCCGTGGTTTGGCCTTGAGGCTCATCGCCCCATTGGCGGCATCAACCGGTTGCGCAAAGCCGTGTATGAAGCGGTGAGCGATTACCGGCACAGCCGTAATGGTGAGTAATCACTGCATCGCCTCCGGATCGACGGCCACGACGGTATCGGGAACGCTAACCCTACCGGCCCGTGGCCAGACCTTACTCGTATAAAGGACACCCAAGACCCCGGCAGCCGCCACCCAATCGACGAACGCCCTCGGACTCCGGCTTGGCAAAACGTAATACCGCCCCATCGGGCGTGCACAGAAACAGGCGATGATGAGGCGCAAGGGCAACCCGGCCAAGACCGACTCGCATGTCCGTGGGAGAGAAGAAGTTTTTATAAAGCTCGACGTCTGTGGAGGGCAGTCGGTTTACCGGGACCGGATTCATCGAGTGGTAGAAACCGTGAACGCGGAATGTTTCCGGGAGCATTGGATTACCGTGGTGATCCTTTGGGAAGAGAGCCTCCCGATTGAACGTGGCGTAATCGCTTGCAACAGGGAGGGTGACGACAAAAACTTTCTGCGTTTTGTGCTTGAGAACGATGCCGACCTGCTGCTGTGTAGTCGATAACTTTTGCATTTTCGTATGAAGATACCGAGCAACTTCCCTGGCATCCTTGAGGATCGGCCCACAGACCGGCATCAGACCGATCGGCGGATTTTGCTCCAATATGTCCTTCCTCCAGCTGGCTTTCAGCTCGCCCCTTACCCTCCAAAGATTACCTGGTACCACCGTGACGACCTCACCGGCTGCCACAGCCAACAAAATCAGAATGCTGCCTGGCACTGCACCTTTTTCATACAAGCTCTCGAAGGATTGAAGTCTGCCATCGGGCTTTCTCCCAAGCTGGCGTGACAACTCCTGCTCGAACCCTGAGTCTTTTAAGGTGTAAGAGATCAGGCCGCCAATCACTTCCAGACACGTAACATCTGGAAAATTTTCGACGCCGGGTCATCACTTCGAAAAGGTCGGAAATCGAAAAGAACAGCTTTCGCTGGATCCACTGTACGTTGCTTTCCTCCAGACCTCTGACCTTGTCGGCATGGGAAAGCAAGCGCGCTTCGAGGGTGTATCCGCCCGGAACCTCCAGCTCACCATTTTGCACTCACGGATACGACTAACGGAAAGTTCGGTTCTTTTTGTGCATCAGCACTTTCATCGGTGTACATCACCTCGGTGGCGCAAAAGAAGTGACCTTCCTCGTTTTTGAGGATAAACCCTGAGAACTCGGCGCCTCGTTGGCCTTGCAGCGACTCGTGCAAAAAGGCAGCGGCGTCATCGCAGGTTACGAAAATCGGATTCGACGCAAGGATCGAGTCGGTAGTGGAGGACGGAACAACACCTTCAGGAGGGGTGGATTTCATGATTACAGTCTCTCGGTAGGCGATGAACTTGCTCCATGACGGTATTTGTCATGGAAAACGCTGCCCATTGTCCGAAAGCTGCGTGCCTGGCAGGCACTACATAGTTATATCCACGGCACGCAGTGAAGGACTTCACCAAACCCCAGACAGCAAAAAGCCCGCATTAAGCGGGCTTTCTGTGGTGACCTGGCGTTCAGCGTTCCAGGTGACCGAATATGGCGCAGCGGACGGGACTCGAACCCGCGACCCCCGGCGTGACAGGCCGGTATTCTAACCGACTGAACTACCGCTGCGCGTAACACTGGAAGCGAATGGTGGGTGATGACGGGATCGAACCGCCGACATTCTGCTTGTAAGGCAGACGCTCTCCCAGCTGAGCTAATCACCCTTCACTTTCGGTGTGGCGCGCATTCTACGGAGCGACCACATCCCTGGCAAGCACTTTTTTAATTAATTTTTTCAGGCCTTCCAAAGGCTTAGAGAAGGGTTGGCCTATGGCGCCGCGAAGAGAATAATGCCCCCCTTTGTATAAAGGAGAGACTCGCCCCATGTGGTTCAAAAACCTGCTTATCTATCGCCTGACCCAAGATCTGCCTTTTGATGCCGAGGCGTTGGAAACTGCACTGGCCACCAAACTGGCGCGTCCATGTGCAAGCCAGGAGTTGACCACCTACGGTTTCGTCGCGCCATTCGGCAAGGGCGAAGATGCTCCGCTGGCGCACATCAGTGGCGACTTCCTGCTGATCGCTGCCCGTAAAGAAGAACGCATTCTGCCGGGCAGCGTCGTGCGCGACGCGGTGAAGGAAAAGGTCGAAGAGATCGAAGCCGAACAAATGCGCAAGGTCTACAAAAAGGAACGTGACCAGATCAAGGATGAAATCATCCAGGCCTTCCTGCCGCGCGCCTTTATTCGTCGATCGTCGACTTTCGCTGCCATCGCGCCGAAACAGGGCCTGATCCTGGTCAACTCGGCCAGCCCGAAACGTGCCGAAGACCTGTTGTCCACCCTGCGTGAAGTCATCGGCACGCTGCCGGTACGTCCGCTGACCGTGAAGATGTCCCCTACCGCGACCATGACCGAATGGGTCACCACCCAGAAAGCCGCGGACGATTTCTTCGTGCTGGACGAGTGCGAGCTGCGTGATACCCACGAAGACGGCGGCATCGTGCGTTGCAAGCGCCAGGACCTGACCAGCGAAGAAATCCAGTTGCACCTGAGCACCGGCAAAGTGGTCACTCAGCTGTCGCTGGCCTGGCAAGACAAGCTGTCTTTCGTGCTTGACGACAAGATGGTGGTCAAGCGCCTGAAGTTCGAAGACCTGCTGCAAGACCAGGCGGAACAGGACGGTGGCGAAGAAGCCCTCGGCCAACTGGACGCCAGCTTCACCCTGATGATGCTGACCTTCGGCGACTTCCTGCCGGGGCTGGTTGAAGCGCTGGGCGGTGAAGAGACTCCGCAGGGGATCTAAAAGCTTGTGATCTCAAACTGTGGGAGCGAGCCTGCTCGCGAAGGCGTCATGTCAGTCAGCATCATTGTTGAATGACAGACCGCTTTCGCGAGCAGGCTCGCTCCCACATTGGTTTGTGGTGTTACTTAATAACAAGGATCAGGCCATGCGTGCACTGGCTGCATTAAGTCGCTTTGTCGGCAACACCTTCGCTTACTGGGTACTGATTTTCGCCGTCGTGGCGTTCCTGCAACCGACCTGGTTCATCGGCCTGAAAGGCGCGATCGTACCGCTGCTGGGGCTGGTGATGTTCGGCATGGGCCTGACCCTCAAACTCGAAGACTTCGCCGAAGTCGCTCGCCATCCATGGCGCGTGGCCCTGGGCGTGGTTGCGCATTTCGTGATCATGCCCGGTGTGGCGTGGTTGCTCTGCCAGGCTTTCCACTTGTCGCCGGAGATCGCTGTCGGCGTCATCCTGGTCGGTTGCTGCCCTAGCGGCACCTCGTCGAACGTGATGACCTGGCTGGCCCGCGGCGATCTGGCGCTGTCGGTGGCCATCGCCGCTGTCACCACCCTCCTCGCCCCGCTGCTGACCCCGGCGCTGATCTGGTTGCTGGCCTCAGCCTGGTTGCCGGTGTCGTTCATGGAGCTGTTCTGGTCGATCCTGCAAGTGGTGCTGTTGCCGATCGTGCTTGGCGTGGTTGCCCAGCGCTTGCTGGGTGATCGGGTTCGCCATGCGGTGGAGGTTCTGCCGCTGATCTCGGTGGTAAGCATCGTCATTATCGTCACAGCCGTAGTGGCCGCCAGCCAGGCGAAGATTGCCGAATCCGGCCTGCTGATCATGGCCGTAGTGATGCTGCACAACAGCTTCGGCTATCTGCTGGGTTACTTCACCGGGAGGCTGTTCAAGTTGCCACTGGCCCAGCGTAAATCCCTGGCGCTGGAAGTCGGCATGCAGAACTCCGGGTTGGGTGCAGCGCTGGCCAGTGCGCACTTCTCACCGCTGGCGGCGGTGCCGAGTGCGTTGTTCAGCGTCTGGCACAACATCTCCGGGGCGCTGCTCTCGACCTATTTCCGCCGGATGAGCGAGAAAGAAGATCGGGAAACTGCGGCTCAACAGGCCACTGACTGATCCGGAAACTTGATCCCCAGGTTAATGATGGGCACTCTATTGCAAAACGCGAGGACGACCTCGCGGCTCGATCGAGTCATTAATCTGGGGACGACCCCGTCAATCGATGGAGGTCTCTCATGTCCTGGATCATTCTGTTTTTCGCCGGCCTGTTCGAAGTTGGCTGGGCTGTCGGCCTGAAATACACCGATGGCTTCAGCCGCCCTCTCCCCACCGCATTGACCGTTGCCGCCATGGCCATCAGCCTTGGCTTGCTGGGCCTTGCCATGAAGGAATTGCCGCTGGGCACGGCCTACGCGATCTGGACGGGTGTCGGTGCGGTCGGGACGGTAATTGCCGGGATCATTCTGTTCGGTGAATCCATGGCATTGTTCAGGCTCGCCAGTGTGGCGTTGATCATTTCCGGGCTGGTTGGGCTGAAGATCAGCGCCTGACTGATTGCTGCCATTACGAAAAAGCCCGCCCCCCTTTCGATACAGACAGGGGGAGCGGGCTTTTTCAATGGCGTGGATTAACGGATCAACTTTCGGCCAGCGCCCTGCGTTCACGCGCGACCGGGGCCTTTTCCGCATGCTCAAGCTGCATGCAGCGCTCCAGGAACAGGAACATGTAGTCGTAGCTCTTGCAGACGGCCTGACGCAATTCCACTTGCAGGGATTTGCTTGGGTTCATGCCCGCCAGCGTGCAGATGATTTCCAGGGCTTCCCACGGATGGGCATCGTCGTACTGGGCATGCATCTTCAACCACTTCATGGCCCGCTTGCGATCTTCCTCCGGGAATGAGGCCGCGTAGACACCACTGGAACAGACCAGCGCCGACCACTCCCCGGTCGCACCTTCAATGGCGTAGTTGGTGGCGGCAATGGCAACGATCAGCGAATCCGACGAACTGGTGTGCCAGCACCAGTGGCTCAAGGCGTGAAGCTCAGGGGCAACCTGTTGCGCTTGCAGATCTTCCAGGCTGACACCGTGAGCACGGCTCCAGTGCACCCAGTAATCGGCATGGTTCAATTCGACGCGTATGTTACGCATCAGCCAGCGACGCGCCATGTCTTCACCTGGATGGCGGGCAAAGCGAGTCTTGGTCAGGTTCTGTGCCATATATAACGCGAACTGTTCGACTACCGGCCAGCCACCAATCAGGTACTGGCGCATGGCCTTTGCACTGAGTTTGTTATCACGCAGACGCTGATACAGTTCGTGTTCGACAACCCGACGTTTGCTCTCGCTGCAATCCTGGATCAGGCGTTGAGCCCACGCGGGATAACTTGCAGCTTCCATGAGTGGTCCGGTTCGGTTGAATGTGTCGATCACTGTCGAGCTCCTTTTGATTGTGATTATAAGGATCAGCAAGAGATTTCAACGGAACGTGCCAGGCGCCTTGAATAACAAAGGCTGAGGCCTGGCTGGACGACTTTGTAAACTGTCGCAGGTAAACAAATGCGGGCGTTCAATAACATACCCTTGAGCGTAATCCACCCCGATCTCCAGCAATGCCTGCTCGATCTGGGGTGTTTCAACAAACTCGGCAATCGTACGCTTACCCATAACATGACCGATGTGATTGATCACTTCGACCATGGCGCGGTTAATCGGGTCGTCCAGCATATCCTTTACGAAACTCCCGTCGATCTTCAAGAAGTCTACAGGTAAATGTTTCAAGTATGCGAATGAGGACATTCCGGCGCAAAAGTCATCCAGTGAAAAATGGCAACCTAAACCTTTGAGTTCATTAATAAATCTGATTGCACTTCCGAGATTGGAAATGGCACTGGTTTCAGTGATTTCAAAACAAATCATTTCAGGCGGTATGGAGTAAGTAACAAACTGTTCACGCAGGAAGTGCAGAAACGCCTCATCTCCGATAGTTGTGCCTGACAGATTAATCGCACACATGGCCAATGGTCCTTTGTGCTGCTCGGCTATGCATTGGGCAATAATTTTGAAAACGTTCTGTACAACCCAGCGGTCAAGGGACGTCATCAGACCATAACGCTCAGCAGCCGGAATAAAACTGTCGGGCAAAATCATGCGTCCGGCTTCGTCATGCAGGCGCAACAGAATTTCGATATGTCCACCGCCCTTCTCGATATGACCAAGGGGCGCGATTTCCTGGGCGTACAGACAGAAGCGGTCTTCTTCCAGCGCCATGTGCAAACGCTGTACCCAAGCCATCTCGCCGAAGCGCAGGGACAGTTCCGAATCGTCGGCGTGATAGACCTGAACCCGATTGCGGCCCTTTTCCTTGGCCATGTAGCAGGCCATGTCGGCAGCGCGCAGCGAGGCTTCGAGAGTGGTCGGATTCTGAGCGATGTGAACCAGCCCGATGCTCACAGTGGTCACGAATGGTCGGCCTTTCCAGACGAAGTGCAGGTTCTGCACGGTCTGACGCAGGCCTTCGGCGATTTTTTCGGCGGCTTCCGGGGCGTAGTTCTCCAGCAGGATGCCAAACTCGTCGCCACCCAGGCGGGCCAGGGTATCGCCTTCGCGCAAACCGGATTGCAGCAACGCACAGATATGCCGAAGCAGCTCGTCACCCGCCGCGTGGCCGCAGGTATCGTTGACCAGTTTGAACTGATCCAGATCGAGGAACATCAAGGCATGGCGCCCCGACTGCCGCGCCAGGATGTGCAGCGCCTGCTCCAGGCGATATTCGAACTCGCGGCGGTTGGCGAGCCCGGTCAAGGCGTCATGGGTCGCCTGCCAGGACAGATTGGCAATGTACTGTCGCTCCTGGGTCATGTCGTGCAGCACCAGCACCGTGCCGCTGACCTTGCCGGCGTTGCGGATCGGAGCACCGACCAGGGTAACCGAAACCGTGCTGCCATCCAGGCGCTGGATCAGTTTTGAGTGTTCGCTGCCACCGCTCAGCTGTCCGCTCAAAATGTGCTCGATCAACGTGAAGCCATCGGCCTGAGCGTTCTCGTCCAGCAGATTGAACAGCGCCGCCAGCGGCAAACCCGTCGCCTGCTCGGCCTTCCAGTGAGTCAACGCCTCGGCGGCCGGGTTCATGTAGGCGATCGCGCCTTCGACATTCGTGGTGATCACGCCATCGCCAATCGATTGAAGGGTGATCTGCGCCCGGTCCTTCTCCAACTGCAGGGCCTCGGCGAACGCATTGCGGTGCTTGAGCAGTTTGTGGGTGCGCATCAAGGCCAGCGCAATCAAGCCCAGGGCGGTGGCGAGGTTGGTCACCAGCAGCAGCCGCAGGATCACCCGTGAACCTTCGCCCAAGGCATCGCTGAAGGCTTTCGCCGCCGGTGTCACACCCTCGTTGATGGCGAATATCTGGTCTTTCCAGCGCTTGATGTCAACCTCGGCGGCCTGATTGACAGGAATGTGCTGATGCATTTCCTTCGCAACGTCATCGAGTTGCACCAGGTACGCGTCGCCCACCGTCCAAAGGTCGATAGCTTTTTCGAGGTAACTGAAATGCCGGAAATTGAGGTAAAGCCAGATCACACTGGAGACGTCATCCGGGTGGTTACCTCCCTTGAGGATCGCCACCCGTGCCGCTTCGATATTAGGTGGCCGATGATCCAGCGCCACACGCAACTCGTGGCCCCCCTGCGGTACGGCAATGGCGTACTGATATTTGAGGAAAATCGTCTCGTCGCGGCTGTCGGCGTAGAGATTGAGGTAATAGATGGCGTCTTTTTGGCCTTTGGACCACAGGCTTTCACCGGCAACGTAGCCGCGAACCGCCGACAGAACATACAGGCTGACACCACCCAGCAAGGCTTGAAATAACACGACGGCAATAAATGGCCAGACGATGCCCAACAACCGTGGCGTTCCGAGAGTCCGCGCTTGATTCATGAGGTCCCTTGTTTTAGCACTGCCAGATCATCATCCAACGTGATCGCTACAGCTAGACTAGGGTGCGTTCTTGATCCCGGCAAGCGAGTAGCCGCTCCCGCTGTGGGGAAGTGTCTATAAGTCGCTGTTTTTTTGGAGCGCAGCAGACAAACAAAGGAAGGCGCATCTACTCACTTCAAAACGGGCATCGTCGGAAAAAGAGGCTGTGCGCATTGGCTAGTGCTGCTGCAAATGCCCATAAAGCTTGGCGTACAACCCCCCATCAGCAATCAATTGCTGATGGTCGCCATCCTCGGCAATTTGTCCGCCATCAAACACCAGCACCCGATCAGCCTGCTTCACCGCGGACAACCGGTGCGCAATGATCAGCGTGGTGCGGTTGCTCAAGAACCGCGCCAGCGCCTGGTGCAGGTTGTATTCGGTGGCGGCATCCAGTGCCGAGGTGGCTTCGTCGAGGATCACCACCTTGGGCTCGGCCAGGACCATCCGCGCAATCGCCAGGCGTTGACGCTGCCCGCCGGATAACCGCACGCCGGAACGTCCGACGATGCTGTCCAGGCCGTTGGGCAACTCACTCACCGTGTGGTGCAACTGAGCAATCTCCAAAGCCTGCCAGCAGGCTTCGTCGCTGCGTTCGCGGCCCATGGTCAGGTTGGCGCGGATGGTGTCGTTGAACAGCGCCGGATGTTGCAGGACCACGGCGACATTTTCCCGAACGGTTTCCAGACCGATTTCCTGCTGGGTCGAGCCGCCGAAACGGATCGTCCCGGCGAGCGGCGTGTACAAGCCCAGCAGCAACTGCACCAGGGTACTTTTGCCACCGCCGCTGGCACCCACGATCGCGACTTTCTCACCGGGAGCGATCGACAGGTCCATCTGATTCAACACCAGTTCGTCGCCGTAGCCGAAACTCAATCCCTGGACTTCGATGCCAACGGTTTCGCGACCGTTGAACGGGTCCACTCCGCCCGGATATTCAGGCTCATCGGCCCGGGCCAGCAACTCGTTGATCCGCGACAGCGCGCCGCTGGCGGCGTAGTAGGCGTATTGCAGATTCAGCAGTTGTTCCACCGGGCCGATCATGAACCAGAGGTAGCTGAACACCGCAAGCATCTGGCCGATGGACAGGTCGGAAAACAGCACAGTGAGCATCGCCGCCGCACGGAAAATATCGATGCCGAACTGGAACAGCAAGCCGCTTGCACGGTTCGAGGCATCGGTTTTCCACTGCGAGATCACCGCGTAATCGCGTACTTCCCGGGCGCGTTGACCCAGGCGCCCGAGGAAAAAGCGCTGACGATTGCCGGCGCGTACTTCCTGAATGGAATCGAGGGTTTCGGTGAGTGCCTGGGTGAAACGCGAGGTGCTGTCGTTCTCGAGTTTCTTCAGGTGCTTGACCCGCTTGCCCAACTGCACCGTGGCGTAGATCACCAACGGGTTGAACAGCAGGATCAGCAACGCCAGCTTCCAGTGCATCCACATCAGGATGGAGGCGGTGCCGACCAGGGTCAGCATGGCCACGAGGAAACGACTGAGGGTTTCGCCAACGAATTTGTCCAGCGTGTCCAGGTCGGTTACCAGGTGGGTAGTGACCGTGCCGCTGCCCAGGCTTTCATATTCACTCAGCGAAATACGCTTGAGCCGGTCGATCAGCCGCAGGCGAATGCGGTACACGATGTCCTTGGCCAGCGCCGCGAACAACCGCGCCTGTACGACGTTGAACAGCAAAGCGGCGCAACGCAGACCCAGCGTCACCAGCAACATAAGGCCGATGTAACCCGCGGCTTTCTGCCAGTTTTCGGGCAACGCGTGGTTCATGATCTTCAGCGCGGTGTCGCCGTGGCCCAGCAGCACTTCGTCGACCAGCAACGGCAAGAGCAAGGGGATCGGCACGCTGCACAGGGTTGCCAGCACCGCCACGCCGTTGGCAATCCACAGGGATTTCTTGTGATGCAGCGCCAGGCGGCGGATTTCCACCCAGCTCAGACGGTCGACACGTGTAGCGGTTGGGGCGTCGTCGGGCAGATCATGCACAGGCAGCGCGCTCCAGCCAGCGGCCGAGCAACGGAGACAATACGCTGAGAGGCTGATAGCCATTGGTCAACAGCGCCAGTTGACCATCACGCTCAGCCAGCAATGTAGGGAAACCGGCAATGCCCAGGTCCTGGACCCAGGTGAAATCGCCAGCCGTCGCGGCGTGTTGATCGGCACGGTCGAACGCAGCGGCGAACTCGATGCGCGGTAGACCGGCTTGCTCCGCCAGTTCCACCAGAACACTGGCGTGCGTGACATCTCGACCTTCGGCGTAAAACGCGTGCTGAATCAGCCCGAGCAGTTTCCACGCGCAATCCGGGGCCAGGCTGCGTGCGGTCACCAACGCCCGACAGGCAGGTTCGGTGTCGTACACAAAGCCATCAGGCAACGCCCCTTCGATTTTGAACGGCTGGCCGGTGGCCTTGGTGACCGCCTGCCAATGTTCAAGAATGTAGCGCCGGGTGGTCGGCTCCAGCGCCGAACCACTGCCGGTGCGCAAACCACCCACCACCAAGTGCACGTCCACACCCGCCGCCTGCGCCTGCTCGACCAGCGCGTTGGCGACTGGCGCAAAGCCCCAGCACCAGGAACACATCGGGTCCATCACATAGAGCAGGCGTTGTGCAGACATGATTCAAGCCTCGGAAGGAGTTTGCTTGTAGTTGTAGCCGATCGGATGAGGCAGGTTGCGCGCTTTGGCCAGTTCGATCTGCTTCTGCCGATCAATGGCGCTGCGGCGGGTTTTCTCGCTGAGCGTATCCCAGCAATGCGGGCAACTGATGCCGGCCACATAGTGCTCGGATGTGCGGTCTTCGACGCTGATCGGTGTACGACAGGCATGACATTGATCGTAGTCGCCTTCGCTGAGGTCGGGACGAACGGTCACGCGGTTATCGAACACGAAGCAGTCGCCCTGCCATTTGGTTTCTTCCTGCGGCACCTCTTCGAGGTACTTCAGGATGCCGCCCTTGAGGTGATAAACCTCGTCGAAGCCTTGGCTGAGCATGTAGCTCGAGGCCTTTTCACAACGAATGCCGCCGGTGCAGAACATCGCGACTTTCTTGTGCACGGCCGGGTCGAAGTTGGCTTTGATGTAGTCGGGGAATTCGCGAAAACTGGTGGTCTTCGGGTCGATGGCGCCTTCAAAGGTGCCGATCGAGACTTCGTAGTCGTTGCGGGTGTCGATCAACAGCACTTCAGGATCGCTGATCAAGGCGTTCCAGTTCTCTGGATCGACGTAGGTGCCGACCTTTTTGTTGGGGTCCACGCCTTCAACGCCGAGGGTGACGATTTCTTTCTTGAGTTTGACTTTGGTGCGATAGAACGGCTGATCGTCGCAGTACGACTCTTTGTGGTCGATGTCGTCCATGCGTGGATCGTTCTTGAGCCAGGCCATCAGCCCGTCGATGCCTTCGCGGCTGCCGGACACGGTGCCGTTGATGCCTTCTTCAGCGATCAGCAGCGTGCCTTTGATGCCGTTGTCGACCATCGCTTGCAGCAATGGCTCGCGCAGGGCGACGTAATCTTCCAGAGTGACGAACTTATACAGTGCCGCCACGACAATCTGTTGTGTCATGGGTGATTCTCCAGGTGGCTACCCTCGTAAGGGGTGAACCGGATGCGAAAAAAAACGCGCCGGGTGAGCGGCGCGTTGCGGATTCTAGCAAAAATAAATGTTTCTCTGTAGGAGCACGGCTTGCCGGCGAAGGCGATCTTGAATACGCCTTCGCGGGCAAGCCTCGCTCCTACCTGCCGCCAGCACAGGTTGGCGAGGCGGGAGCCGCGTCGATCTGTGCCCATTCCTCTGGTGTGTAGGTATGCAGCGCCAACGCATGGAATTCGCCCATCAGCTCGCCGAGCGTGCCGTAGACTTTTTGGTGACGCTTGACCCGGTTGAGCCCTTCGAACTGCTGGCTGACCACCACGGCCTTGAAGTGGGTCTGCAACCCACGGCTGTGCATGTGGCTTTCATCCAACACTTGCAGATGCTGCGGCTGCAACAGGGCCAGCGTCGATTCGATGCGTTGTTGCATGGTCATACCGAACTCCGCTTAAGGCTTTTTCTTGGCGGGAGCGGCGGCGCCTTTAGGCTCCAGCTCGGCCGTCATGTCAGCCAGCAGTTTGTTGACCACAGGCACTGCGCTTTCCAGCTTGGCTTGAGTCATCTGGGCCGATTGCTGAGTCAGCTGCGGCATTTTTTCCAGGACTTTCTTGCCCAGTGGCGATTTGTAGAACGCGACCAGGTCTTTCAGCTCGGATTCGCTGAAGTTGGTGGTGTAGAGCTTGACCATGTCCGGCTTCAGCTTGTTCCAGCCAATGGCTTGGTCCAGCGCGGCGTTGGCTTTGGCCTGGTAGGTTTCCAGCAGGGCTTTTTTCGACTCGGGGGCTTTGGTCTGTTCAAAGCGCTGAGCGAACATTTGCTGCACTTGCATGTACACCGGGGTGCCCAATTTGTCAGCGTGCGCCAGGGTCAGGAAAGCCTCGGCACTGGCGTTGTGGCTGGCGGTATCGGCAAAAACAGGGCCGCTGGCGCAAACCAGTGCAACCGCGGTACAGATGGCACGAAGACGAGTCATCGAGTTTCCTTTTCTAGCAGGCGAGGTAAAACCCCAAGGGCGTCCATTCTGCGCCTAAAAAAGTGTGTCACTCAACCCCAAGCCTTATCAGGACTGATTTAGAGGGTTGAACGGTCAAAATCCAGACTGATGGAACCACGGCCGGCGATCACGGCCTAAACTGCGCTATCGACCTACAGGAGTGCGCAAGATGAGCCGTATCGAAACCGACAGCCTTGGTGAAGTGAACGTCCCGGATGACGCCTACTGGGGCGCTCAGACCCAACGTTCGCTGATCAACTTTGCCATCGGTCAGGAACGCATGCCCCTGGCGGTACTGCACGCCCTGGCGCTGATCAAAAAGGCCGCGGCGCGGGTCAATGACCGCAACGGTGACCTGCCCGCGGACATCGCCCGGCTGATTGAACAGGCCGCCGACGAAGTGCTCGACGGCAGCCACGACGACCAGTTTCCGCTGGTGGTCTGGCAGACCGGCAGCGGCACCCAGAGCAACATGAACGTCAACGAAGTGATCGCCGGACGCGCCAACGAACTGGCCGGTAATCCTCGCGGCGGCAAAACGCCGGTCCACCCCAACGATCACGTCAATCGCTCTCAAAGCTCCAACGACTGCTTCCCGACCGCCATGCACATCGCCGCCGTCCAGGCTGTGCAACAGCAGTTGCTGCCAGCGATCGGAGAACTGTCGGGCGGGTTGGCGGAGTTGTCTGCGCGGCACATGAAACTGGTCAAGACCGGTCGCACCCACATGATGGACGCGACGCCGATTACCTTCGGTCAGGAACTCTCGGCGTTCATCGCGCAACTGGATTACGCCGAGCGGGCGATCCGCAGCGCGCTGCCGGCCGTGTGTGAACTGGCACAGGGCGGCACCGCCGTCGGCACTGGGCTGAATTCGCCCCATGGTTTCGGCGAAGCCATCGCGGCCGAGCTGGCCGCCCTCTCCGGCCTGCCGTTCGTCACCGCACCGAATAAGTTTGCCGCCCTGGCTGGCCATGAACCGCTGACGACATTGTCCGGCGCGTTGAAAACCCTTGCCGTGACCCTGATGAAAATCGCCAACGACCTGCGCCTGCTCGGCTCCGGACCGCGAGCAGGCTTTGCCGAAGTGAAACTGCCAGCCAACGAACCGGGCAGCTCGATCATGCCGGGCAAGGTCAATCCAACTCAGTGCGAAGCGCTATCGATGCTGGCTTGTCAGGTCTTGGGCAACGACGTCGCCATTGGTTTTGCAGCGAGTCAGGGCCATTTGCAATTGAACGTGTTCAAACCGGTGATCATCCACAATCTGCTGCAATCGATCCGCCTGTTGGGCGATGGCTGCAGCAACTTCCAACAGCATTGCATCGCCGGCCTGGAACCGGATGCAGAGAAAATGGCTGAGCATCTGGAGCGTGGGTTGATGTTGGTGACAGCGCTGAATCCGCACATTGGTTATGACAAATCGACGGAAATCGCCAAAAAGGCTTACGCAGAAGGGCTGACGTTACGAGAAGCGGCGTTGCAGCTAGGTTACCTGACGGATGAAGAGTTTGATGCGTGGGTAAGGCCTGAGAATATGCTTGAGGCCGGTGCCAAGGGTTAAGATTTTCGGCGCCTGACACTCCGTCATCGCGGGCAAGCCACGCTCCCACAGGTTATGTGTTGATCCCGGATATTGTGATCGACACAAAACCTGTGGGAGCGTGGCTTGCCCGCGAAGAACGATAACGCGGTCTAACTGGCCGCCATCCGCACCTTTCGGGCCCTGAGCCCGGCAATCAGCGAAGGCCCCAACGCCACCAGCGCCGACCCCAGTACCACCAGCACCGCCCCGCCATAACCCAGACCGTTGATCGTCTCGGCGTGCACATAGTCCGGCCATAACCACGCCGCCACGGCCACCGCAGCGAACGTCACCAACGGCGTAATCGCCAACGTCGCACTGACCCGCGACGCCTCCCAATGGGCCAGAGCCTCAGCAAACGCGCCATAGGCGATCAGGGTGTTCATGCAGCACGCCAGCAGTAGCCAGCCTTGCAGCGGACTCAGTTGCAGCGCTTCCAGCGGATGCACCCACGGCGTCAGCAACAGCGCGCAGAACAGGTAAATCACCATCATCACCTGCAACGAATTCCACACCGTGAGCAATTGCTTCTGGCCCAAGGCGTAGAAGGTCCAGACCGTGGACGCCAACAGCACCAGCAGCACACCGGCGGTGTAATCGGTCAGCGAGGTGAGCAACTCGGCCAAGCGCTGATTGAAAAACAGCGCGAAGCCGATCAGCAGCACCAGCAGGCCAATCCCCTGCCCCACGCTGAACCGTTCCTTGAACACAAACAGACTGGCGATCAGCAACATGATCGGCCCCATCTGCACCACCAGTTGCGCGGTGCCGGGGCTGAGCAGGTTCAGGCCCATCAGGTACAGCACGTAGTTGCCCACCAAGCCGAGCACCGCCATCAACACCAACCAGCCTCCGCGCGGGCCGAGCACTTTGCGACTCGGCAGGCGCCTGGTCACCGCCAGGTAAATGAACAGGCACCCGCCGGACACGATCAAGCGAAACCAGGTCACCGTCACCGGGTCCATCACCAGCAGCACTTGCTTGAGTTTGATCGGCAGGATTCCCCACAGCAACGCGGTCACCAAGGCCAGGAACAGACCGTAAACCCAGCGACCCGATGAAATGTGCATGGCGAACCCCGAAGCCAAGTGGCGAGAAAGGTCATTCTAGGCTTAGCGTTGATCGGCACACAGGGACAGTTCGCCGCTGGCCGCGAATGAAACTGTGCAGGTCGCATCATTAATTTGGCGCTATGCCGTCGATCGGTTGGCGAGGCGTTGCAAGTGGTTCATGCATAAGCTCAATGAGTTCGCCAGCAGGAACATCACTCAGGAGATCGCCATGTACGGCATGCGCGCCCAGGACAATGCCCCAGCCACGCACTTTCGCTGTGACCGGGTGTGTCGTGTGAATGGGGAGTTGTATTTCAGCACCCGTGAAAACACCCTGGAGGGGCCGTTTGAAAACCCGGAGAAATTGGCGCGGGAGATTCAGGCCTATATCGAGCGGATGCTGCTTTTGCGTATGAGCCTTTAGACCGTGGCGCCTCCATTCGCGAGCAGGCCCGCTCCCACACTTGATCTCTGTCACACACGAGATCCCTGTGGGAGCGAGCCTGCTCGCGAAGGCGGTTAATCAGGCAACAAAAAACTGGGGGATTTAACGCACCGCCTCAAACAACCCGGTCGCGCCCATCCCGCCACCCACACACATGGTGACGATGCCGTAACGCAGATTACGCCGCTGCAATTCACGCACAAGGTGCCCAACCTGACGCGAACCGGTCATGCCGAACGGATGACCGATGGAAATCGAGCCGCCGTTGACGTTGTACTTGTCGTTATCGATCTCCAGCCGATTGCGGCTGTACAGGCACTGGGACGCGAAGGCTTCGTTGAGTTCCCACAGATCAATGTCGGCAATCTGCAAACCCTTGGCCTTCAGCAACTTCGGCACCGAAAACACCGGGCCGATGCCCATTTCATCCGGCTCGCAGCCGGCCACGGTGAAACCACGGAAAAATGCCTTCGGCTTCAGCCCCAATTCCAGGGCTTTTTCCAGGCTCATGACCAGCGTCATCGACGCGCCATCGGACAGCTGAGAAGAATTGCCCGCCGTCACCGAACCGTCTTCGGCAAACACCGGCTTCAATCCCGCCAAGCTTTCCAGGGTGGTGCCTGGGCGATTGCAGTCGTCGCGATCGACGATGCCGTCAAGGATCTGCACCTGACCGGTGGCCTTGTCTTCAACGCGATACTTCACCGCCATCGGCACGATTTCATCGTCAAACAATCCAGCGGCCTGAGCCTGAGCGGTACGTTGCTGACTTTGCAGCGCGTACAGGTCCTGTTCTTCGCGGCTGACGTTATAACGACGTGCAACGATTTCGGCCGTCTGCCCCATCGGGAAATAAATGCCTGGCACCTGCTCTTTAAGCAGCGGATTGATCAGGTTGTCAGTGTTGATACTTTTCATGGTCAGGCTGATGGACTCGACGCCACCGGCGACGATGATGTCACTGCAACCCGAAGCGATCTGGTTGGCGGCGATAGCGATCGCCTGCAAGCCCGAAGAGCAAAAACGGTTGAGTGTCATACCGGCAGTGCCCGTACCCAGACGCGACAGCACCGCGACGTTGCGACCGATGTTGAACCCCTGGCCGCCTTCGTTGGAGCCGGCGCCGACGATGCAATCCTCGACGCTGGCCGGGTCAATGCCAGTGCGCTCGAGCAGCGCATTGATGCAGTGAGCCGCCATGTCGTCCGGACGGGTCTGGTTGAACTTGCCGCGAAAGGATTTGGCCAGGCCGGTCCGCACGCTGTCGACGATCACCACTTCACGCATGGCATACCTCATTGTTGTTGTCGGTTGAGAGTGGACCGAGCATAAGTCCACTGCATTACCGACCGCGACAATCATTCACCCCGCGTATGCGTGACCATCGCTCACTTCTTGTGCTGCTTCACTTTCCTGTTGTGTTTGTCGGACTTTTCGAAAGCCTGTTCCAGCGCCAGATTGATGGTGCGCAGGACTTTGACCCGCGCCCAGCGCTTGTCATTGGCTTCCACCAGCGTCCAGGGCGATATCTCGGTGCTGGTGCGATCAACCATGTCACCGACCGCCGCCCGGTAGGCGTCCCATTTATCACGATTGCGCCAATCATCTTCGGTGATCTTGAAACGCTTGAAGGGGATCTGTTCGCGTTCCTGGAAACGCTCCAGCTGGGTCTCCTTGTCGATGGCCAGCCAAAACTTGACCACGATCACCCCGGCATCGGCGATCTGCTCTTCGAAATCGTTGATTTCACCGTAGGCGCGTAACCAGTCCGCCGGGCTGCAAAAGCCTTCGATGCGCTCCACCAGCACCCGGCCATACCAGGACCGGTCGAACACGGTAAATTTTCCCCGCGCCGGAATATGTCGCCAGAAACGCCAAAGATACGGATGCGCCCGTTCCTCCTCGGTGGGCGCGGCGATCGGCACGATGCTGTATAGACGTGGGTCCAGCGCTGCGGCAACCCGCCGGATCGCCCCGCCCTTGCCCGCTGCGTCGTTGCCTTCGAACACCGCCACCAGAGCGTGCCGGCGCATGCGTTTGTCGCGCATCAGTCCGGAAAACCGAGCTTGCTCGGTGATCAACTGCTCTTCGTAATCGTCCTTGTCCAGGCGCAGGGTCATGTCGAGGCTATCGAGCAGGTTCAACTGATCGACGCTGCTGCCCAAGGGTGCGGCGCTGACCTTGACGGGGTGAATCCTGGGCCGATTCAGAGCGCTTTGCAGGCCTTCGAGCAAAATCTTGCCCACCGCCAGGCTTCGGTAGCGTGCATCCATGCCTTCGATCACATGCCATGGCGCGTAGTCGCGGCTGGTGCGGCGCAGCACACGTTCGCCGTACTTCACGAACTTGTCGTAGGTCTGGGATTGTTGCCAGTCCAGCGGGCTGATGCGCCAGCTGTGCAGCGGGTCGTCTGCCAAGGACTTGAGCCGTGCTTTCATTTGTTTCTTGGAGAGGTGGAACCAGAACTTGAAGATCAGCGCGCCTTCGTCGCACAACATCTTTTCCAGTCGCTCCGCCGCGTTGATGCCTTGATCGAGCCTGGGATCCTTGAACAAGCCATGAACCCGGCCTTGCAGCATCTGGCTGTACCAGTTGCCGAAGAAAATCCCCATGCGACCCTTCGCCGGGAGCATCCGCCAGTAGCGCCAGGCCGGTGGCCGCGCCAGCTCTTCGTCGGTCTGCTGGTCGAAGGTGCGGACCTCGATCGAGCGCGGGTCCATCCATTCATTGAGCAACTTGACCGTCTCGCCCTTGCCCGCCCCTTCGATGCCGTTGATCAGAATGATCACCGGAAAACGGCTCTGCTGCCGAAGTTCGAACTGCGCTTCGAGCAGGGCTTCACGCAGGGCCGGCACTTCGGCCTCATAGGTTTCTTTGTCGATGGCGTGACCGATTTCGGCGGATTCGAACATGGAGGGCTCCCTTTCCAGATTGAGCAAGACTAACGGAAGTTCAAGGTTTGCGGTGATGCAAAAATGGCCAAAAGATCGCAGCCTGCGGCAGCTCCTACGCGGGATTGGCGTACACCCGCAGGAGCTGCCGCAGGCTGCGATCTTTTGCGGTCACCACCATTTTGTACAAGCACGCCATCCTGAGGCTTGCCATGGATCAAGCACCGTCCCGGCGATCAGCTAGAATGGCCGCCTTGCCGTTGCCGAGCCTGCCATGAAACCTGTATTGCCCCACGCCCAGCTCGACTGGGACGACCAAGGGCTCCCGCGCTCGCGGGTGTTCGATGATGTGTATTTTTCCGATCTGTCGGGGCTGGACGAAACCCGCTACGTGTTCCTCGAACAGAACGCGTTGCGTGAACGCTTTGCCGCGTTGCCGGCCGGCGGTCGACTGGTGATTGGCGAAACCGGTTTCGGCACCGGGCTGAATTTCCTTTGCGCCTGGCAGTTGTTCGAACAGCACGCGGTGGCCGGAGCACGACTGCATTTTGTCAGTGTCGAAAAGTACCCGCTGAGCCTGCCCGACCTGCAGCGTGCCCTGGCCTTATGGCCGGAGCTCAAACTGTTTGCCGATCAACTGCTGACGCAATACATCGCAATCCACCCAGGCTTCCAGCGCCTGGTGCTGGACAACGGCCGCGTAACCCTGACCCTGCTGATCGGCGATGCGCTGGAACAATTGCCGCAACTGGACGCGCAGATTGACGCCTGGTTTCTCGACGGTTTTGCCCCGGCGAAAAACCCTGACATGTGGACCGCCGAGCTGTTCGCCGAACTGGCACGTCTGGCGGCCCCCGGCTCGACCATCAGCACTTTCACCAGCACCGGTTGGGTGCGCCGCCTGCTGAACGCGGCAGGTTTCAAGATGAAACGCACGCCCGGCATCGGCCACAAATGGGAGATTTTGCAGGGCGTGTTCCTCGGCTGGCCTGAGGAAGCCCCGGTGCCCACCCTGGCTAAACCGTGGTTTGCACGTCCGACGCCACTGACCGGCGAACGTCGTGCCATGGTGATCGGCGCCGGCCTGGCCGGTTGCGCCACGGCCGCCAGTCTCGCGGCGCGGGGTTGGCAAGTCAGTCTGCTGGAGCGTCACGATGCGCTGGCGCAAGAAGCCTCGGGCAATCCACAGGGCGTGCTGTACCTCAAGCTTTCGGCCCATGGCACCGCGTTGTCGCAGTTGATTGTCAGTGGTTTCGGTCACACCCGACGCTTGCTTGAACATCTGCAACGGGGCGTCGACTGGGACGATTGCGGGGTCTTGCAACTGGCCTTCAACGCCAAGGAAGCCGAGCGTCAGGCGCAATTGGCCGCCGCCTTTTCGCCAGACCTGGTGCACGTGCTAGATCAAACGCAGGCCCAGGCTCAGGCCGGCGTCGCCTTGGAACACGGCGGGTTATTTTTCCCGGAAGGCGGCTGGGTTCATCCGCCGGAGTTGTGCCATTGGCAGGCGTCTTCGGCGAACATCCTGTGGCTGCCCCATCGCGATGTACTGGAACTGCGCAAGGTTGATGATCAGTGGCAGGCCTGGGACGGTGATGATTTGCTGGCCAGTGCCCCCGTGGTGATCCTGGCCGGCGCCGCCGAGATCAAGCGTTTTCCACACAGCGCCGAGCTGCCCCTCAAACGCATTCGTGGCCAGATCACCCGACTGGCGCAAACACCTGAAAGCCAGAGCCTGGCCACCGTCGTCTGCGCCGAAGGCTATGTGGCACCGGCTCGACTGGGCGAACACACCCTCGGCGCCAGCTTCGACTTCAAGAGCGATGACCT
This sequence comes from Pseudomonas rossensis, assembly GCF_039888995.1. Taxonomy (NCBI): domain Bacteria; kingdom Pseudomonadati; phylum Pseudomonadota; class Gammaproteobacteria; order Pseudomonadales; family Pseudomonadaceae; genus Pseudomonas; species Pseudomonas rossensis. The sequence goes on from NZ_JBBWCB010000037.1 coordinate 38,489, forward strand.
GACCCCGACCCTCGCCGAACACCTCGGCAACCTCGCCTTGCTCGAGGAAATCTCCCCCGACCTGGCCATGCGACTGCATGCTCAGGAACTGGACCCGCTGCAGCTTGAAGGACGCGCCGCGTTCCGCTGCACCAGTCCGGACTACCTGCCGATCGTTGGCCCGTTGGCCGAGCAAGCAGCGTTCGCCGACGCCTACGCCGTACTGAGCAAGGACGCCCGACAAGTGCCGGACATTCCCTGCCCCTGGCTTGAGGGTTTTTACGTCAACAGCGGCCACGGTTCTCGCGGCCTGATCACCGCGCCACTGTCGGGTGAGCTGCTTGCAGCATGGATCGAAAACGAACCGCTGCCCCTGCCCAGAACGGTCGCCGAGGCCTGCCATCCCAACCGTTTCGCCGTGCGCCAGTTGATCCGCGGAAAAGTCTGACGGTTCGCCTTATAACTTATCGGTCTAAAACTCCGGGGATTCAGCCGGGTCAGTTTCTGAGTACCCGCCGTTTTTGGCGCGGTATCGATTGACCCTCCCCAACGGAAAAACCGGTAAGGAATTTATGTGCGGATTAGCTGGCGAGTTACGTTTTGATCATCAACCTGCAGACCTTGCAGCCATTGAGCGAATCACCCATCACCTAGCCCCTCGCGGCCCTGACGCATGGGGCTTTCATGCCCAAGGGCCGATTGCCCTGGGCCATCGTCGCCTGAAAATCATGGACCTGTCGGACGGCTCGGCGCAGCCGATGGTCGACAACCAGCTGGGCTTATCCCTGGCCTTCAACGGCGCGATCTACAACTTCCCTGAACTGCGCACTGAGCTTGAAAGCCTCGGTTATGCCTTCTATTCCGGTGGTGACACCGAAGTGCTGCTCAAGGGTTATCACGCCTGGGGCGAAGCGCTGTTACCCAAGCTCAACGGCATGTTCGCCTTCGCCATTTGGGAGCGCGACGCTAAACGCCTGTTCATCGCCCGCGACCGTCTCGGCGTGAAGCCGCTGTACCTGTCGCGCACCGGTCAGCGCCTGCGCTTTGCCTCGACGCTGCCGGCACTGCTCAAGGGCGGCGACATCAACCCGATCCTCGATCCGGTGGCGCTCAATCAATATCTGAATTTCCACGCCGTGGTCCCGGCGCCGCGCACCTTGCTGGCCGGCATCGAAAAACTGCCACCGGCGACCTGGATGCGCATCGAAGCGGATGGCACCACCGAACAGAAAACCTGGTGGACCCTGCCCTACGGCCCACACGCCGACGAGATGAATCTGACACTCGAAGACTGGCGCGACCGTGTACTCGACAGCACCCGTGACGCGGTGGCGATCCGTCAACGGGCGGCGGTCGACGTCGGTGTTCTGCTTTCGGGCGGTGTCGATTCGAGCATGCTGGTCGGTCTGTTGCGTGAAGTCGGTGTTGAAAACCTGTCGACCTTCTCCATCGGTTTCCAGGATGCCGGCGGCGAGCGCGGCGACGAGTTCCAGTATTCGGACCTGATCGCCAAGCACTACGGCACGCAGCATCACCAACTGCGCATTGACGAAAAAGAGATCATCGAGCAATTGCCCGCAGCGTTCCGCGCCATGAGCGAGCCGATGGTCAGCCATGACTGCATTGCTTTCTATCTGCTGTCCCGTGAAGTGGCCAAGCATTGCAAAGTGGTGCAAAGCGGCCAGGGTGCAGACGAACTGTTCGCCGGTTATCACTGGTACCCACAAGTCGACGGTGCCGAAGATCCGTACGCAGCCTATCGCGATGCGTTTTTCGACCGTAGCTACGACGACTACGCCGCCACCGTGCAGCCGAAATGGCTGACGGCCAATGACGCCGCCGGTGACTTCGTCAAAGAACATTTCGCACAGCCCGGCGCCGATGCAGCGGTGGATAAAGCCCTGCGTCTGGACAGCACGATCATGCTGGTGGACGACCCGGTCAAACGCGTCGACAACATGACCATGGCCTGGGGCCTGGAAGCGCGCACACCATTTCTCGACTATCGCCTGGTGGAATTGTCGGCGCGCGTGCCGGGCAAATTCAAACTGCCGGATGGCGGCAAGCAAGTCTTGAAAGAAGCGGCGCGGCTGGTGATTCCGAGTGAAGTGATCGATCGCAAGAAAGGTTACTTCCCGGTGCCGGGCCTGAAGCATTTGCAGGGCGATACGCTGAACTGGGTGCGCGAACTGCTGCTCGATCCGAGTCAGGATCGTGGCCTGTTCAAACCGGAGATGCTCGACCGCCTGCTGACCGATCCGCAAGGTCAATTGACCCCGTTGCGCGGTTCCAAACTGTGGCAATTGGCGGCCCTGAACCTGTGGCTCAGTGAACAAGGAATCTGATCGATGAAACCCCACGCCACGGCCTACAGCCAACGCTTGTTGCGCGGTCAGACGCCCTCTTACGAACGCTTGCAGGCACGCCTGGCCGAAGACGGCAGTGAATTGGGCGCCGCACCGATCGCCGTGCATTGCGGTTGGGGCCGGTTGCTGATCGGCCATACCTTCCCGGATGCGGCGAGCCTGGCCCAGGAGCTGCTCAATGAGCACACCGGTGAACGCGACATCGCCCTGTACGTGGCTGCCCCCCAGCAAGTACTGGGGCTGGAGCCGGCCCAGTTGTTTCTCGACCCCTCCGACACCCTGCGCCTGTGGTTCAGTGATTACCGTCAGTCGACTCGGGTGTTTCGCGGTTTTCGCATCCGCAGGGCCCAGAGTGATGCGGACTGGCAGGCGATCAATCAGCTATATCAGTTGCGCGGCATGCTGCCGATCGACGCGAGTCTGCTGACCCCGCGTCATCAGGGTGGGCCCGTCTATTGGCTGGCCGAAGATGAGGACAGCGGCGCGATCATCGGCAGCGTCATGGGCCTCAACCATCACAAGGCGTTCAACGATCCGGAAAATGGCAGCAGCCTGTGGTGCCTGGCGGTCGATCCGCAATGTTCACGACCGGGTGTCGGTGAAGTGTTGGTGCGGCATTTGATCGAGCACTTCATGAGCCGTGGGCTGAGTTACCTGGACCTGTCCGTGCTGCACGACAACCGGCAGGCGAAAAGTCTTTACGCCAAGCTGGGGTTTCGCAACCTGTCGACCTTCGCGATCAAGCGCAAAAACTGCATCAATCAGCCGTTGTTTCTGGGCCCGGGTCCCGAAGCCGAATTCAATCCTTATGCACGGATCATCGTCGAGGAAGCTCACCGTCGCGGCATCGAAGTGCAAGTCGATGACGCCGATGCCGGCCTGTTCACCTTGATCCACGGCGGTCGCCGCGTACGTTGCCGTGAATCACTCAGCGATCTGACAAGCGCCATCAGCATGACGTTGTGCCAGGACAAAAGCCTGACGCACAAAGTGCTCAAGGCCGCCGGCCTGAACCTGCCATCGCAGCAACTGGCCGGCAACGCCGATGACAATCTGGCGTTTCTCGACGAGCACGAACGGGTGGTGGTCAAACCGCTGGATGGCGAACAAGGCCATGGCGTCGCGGTGGATTTACGGACCATCGAAGAGGTCCAGCAAGCCATCGAATCCGCCCGCCAGTTCGACAGTCGAGTGCTGCTGGAGAGCTTCCACGAAGGCCTCGACTTGCGGATTCTGGTGATCGGTTTTGAGGTGGTCGCCGCGGCCATTCGCCGACCGGCAGAAGTGGTGGGCGATGGTCAGCATTCCATCGGTGCGCTGATCGAAGCCCAGAGCCGGCGTCGTCAGGCGGCTACCAGCGGCGAAAGCAAAATCCCGCTGGACCATGAGACCGAGCGCACCTTGCAGGCTGCCGGTTACGACTACAGCAGCATTCTGCCGGCGGGCGAGCATCTGTTCGTACGGCGCACGGCGAACCTTCACACCGGCGGGATTCTTGAGGATGTGACGGCGATCCTGCATCCGACGTTGGTGGATGCGGCGGTGCGTGCGGCGCGGGCGCTGGATATTCCGATGGTCGGACTCGACCTGATAGTGCCCGCCGCCGATCAACCGGAATACGTATTTATCGAAGCCAATGAGCGTGCCGGGTTGGCCAACCATGAGCCGCAGCCGACGGCCGAGCGGTTTGTGGATTTGTTGTTTCCGCATAGTCAGCCGGCGGCCTGACATTGATGTGTTGCCTGTCTGGGCCCCATCGCGAGCAAGCTCGCTCCCACATTTGACCGCACTCCACTGTGGGAGCGGGCTTGCTCGCGAAGGCGGCCTGACAGGCACCACAGATTCTTTCCCTTCATCGAAACCATCGATGGCCTCAACTCATCAGGAGTTTCCATGACCAGCAAAATTCCCGAACCGGACCTGAACTACCTGCAAAAAGTCCTGCTGGAAATGCTCGCCATTCCCAGCCCGACCGGGTTCACCGACACCATCGTGCGTTATGTCGCCGAACGGCTTGAAGAGCTGGGCATTCCCTTTGAGATGACCCGCCGCGGCACTATCCGCGCCACCCTCAAGGGCAAGAAGAACAGTCCCGACCGCGCGGTCTCCGCTCACCTCGATACCATCGGCGCGGCGGTTCGCGCGATCAAGGACAACGGCCGTCTGACCCTGGCGCCTGTCGGCTGCTGGTCCAGCCGTTTTGCCGAGGGCAGCCGAGTCAGCCTGTTTACCGACAACGGCGTGATCCGTGGCAGCGTGCTGCCGCTGATGGCTTCCGGGCATGCGTTCAATACCGCCGTGGATGAAATGCCGATCAGTTGGGATCACATCGAGCTGCGCCTGGACGCCTATTGCGCTACGCGTGCCGATTGCGACTCGCTGGGCATCAGCGTCGGTGATTTTGTCGCCTTCGACCCTTTACCGGAATTCACCGAAAGCGGCCACATCAGCGCCCGTCATCTCGATGACAAGGCCGGCGTTGCCGCATTGCTGGCGGCGCTGAAAGCGATCGTCGACAACGGCGAAGAGCTGATGATCGACTGTCATCCGCTGTTCACCATTACCGAGGAAACCGGCAGTGGCGCCGCGGCGGCGTTACCGTGGGACGTCAGCGAATTCGTCGGCATCGACATTGCCCCGGTCGCGCCGGGTCAGCATTCCAGCGAACACGCGGTGAGCGTGGCAATGCAGGATTCCGGCGGGCCTTACGACTATCACCTGTCGCGGCATCTGCTGCGCCTGGCCAGTGACAACGAATTGCCGGTGCGCCGTGACCTGTTCCGCTACTACTTCAGCGATGCCCATTCGGCGGTCACTGCCGGGCACGACATTCGCACCGCCCTGCTCGCCTTCGGCTGCGACGCCACTCACGGCTACGAACGCACTCACATCGATAGCCTCGCCGCCCTCAGCCGCCTGCTCGGCGCCTATATTCTGAGTCCGCCGGTGTTTGCCAGCGATGCACAACCTGCCAAGGGGTCGCTGGACCGGTTCAGTCATCAGATCGAACATGACACACAGATGGAAAGCGATACGCGGGTGCCGTCGGTGGATAGTCTGGTGGGGCAGCGGTCGGATAACTAAAGCGAACGCAAAACCGTAGGAGCTGCCGCAGGCTGCGATCTTTTGATCTTCTGGCGTCAGTTGCATCGCTGAAAATCAAAAGATCAAAAGATCAAACGATCAAACGATCAAACGATCAAACGATCAAACGATCAAACGATCAAACGATCAAACGATCAAACGATCAAACGATCAAACGATCAAACGATCAAACGATCAAAAGATCAAAAGATCGCAGCCTGCGGCAGCTCCTACTGGTCCTGTGCGTTCAACCGCCGTAGCATCGCGCCATTGTTTAGCCGAGGTGCCTATGCTGATCCCCCACGACCAACTTGAAGTCGACACCCTCACCCGCCTGATCGAGGATTTCGTAACCCGTGACGGTACGGACAACGGTGATGACACACCGCTGGAAACTCGTGTTCTGCGGGTTCGCCAGGCATTGACCAAGGGCCAGGCGCTGATTGTCTTCGATCCGGACAGTGAGCAATGCCAGTTGATGCTCAAGCATGATGTGCCCAAGCACCTGTTCGACTGAGGTCTTCAGCGCCCTTTGTTTTTTGCCCGTTTGGCCTGGATGCGGTCGTAGACCTCCGCCCGGTGCACGCTGACGTTCTGCGGCGCTTCGACACCGAAGCGCACAGTGTTGCCGTTGACCGCGACAATGCGCACGGAAATGTCGTCACCGATGGAAATCAATTCGCCCACAACGCGACTGAGTACAAGCATGACATTCATCCTTCAGGGTTATCGGACCCTGAAGATGCCTCGCGTGCAGCAGCTCTTCAATGCGCTGACAGACAATCAGTCCCACCCTACAGCGCAGCACGAACGCTTCCTAAGGAAACGTCTGACAAATCCATTGATTGAAGGACCGATCCTTCAGGAAGCGGAGAATCGCGGGCCGAAAAGGATGACGCTGGCCCCGATCACACACAGCGCCACACCGATCCAGTCCGAGCCCAGCGGACGAATCCGCTCGACCACCGCCAGCCAGCCGATCGAGGCGATGATGTAGATACCACCGTAAGCGGCGTAGGCGCGACCGGCATAGGTCGCTTCGATGCGGGTCAGCAGCAGCGCAAACAAGGTCAGACTGAGCAGAGCCGGCACGACCCACCAGGCGCTTTCACCCTGGCGCAGCCACATCCAGAAGGCGAAACAGCCGGCGATTTCAAACAGCGCGGCGAGGAAAAACCACAGGTAATTGAGCATGCAAACGTCTCGCGAGGATGGCCGATGGCGGCCACCCTAACGACGGTGTTGTGCACAGGGCAAGCTCAACCTGCGGTTTGTTTGGCCTTGGCGCGCATTTTGTCGGCCATGACGGTCATTTCGTCGTAGAGCAGTTGCGGGTTCTTCTGCTTGAGCGCCCAGGCCATGCGGCCCTGTTCGTGAGGCAGGATCATGAATTCGCCGGCGGCAACGTGTTGATAAATGTAGTCAGCAATGTCGGCCGCGGTGATCGGCGAGCTTTCCAGCAACTTGCCGACCTGGGCTTTCATCGCCGGCGTCGGGCCACGGAAGGAGTCCAGCAGGTTGGTCTGGAAGAACGACGGGCAGACGACATGCACGCCCACTTCCTGCTGCGCCAGTTCGATCAGCAGGCTTTCGGACAACGCCACCACGCCAGCCTTGGCCACGTTGTAGTTGCTCATGGCCGGGCCTTGCATCAGGGCGGCCATCGACGCGATGTTGATGATCTTGCCTTTGCTTTTTTCCAGCAGCGGCAGGAAGGCCTTGCAGCCCTTGACCACGCCCATCAGGTTGATCGCGATCTGCCAGTCCCAGTCTTCCAGCGACAGTTCACTGAAGAACCCGCCCGAGGCAACGCCGGCGTTGTTGACGATGACATCGATGCCACCGAGTTTCTCGTCGCAGGCTTGGGCGAAAGCGGTCAGCTGGCTGTAATCGCGCACGTCGCAACGCTGGATAAAACCGTCGCCGCCGGCGTCGCGAACCAATTTCAGGGTTTCCTGCAGGCCGGGTTCGCTGACATCCGACAAGGCCAGCTGCCAGCCTTCACGCGCCCAGCGCAGCGCGATTTCGCGACCTAAGCCCGAGCCCGCGCCAGTGATCATCATGCGATTTTGCATAGCAAACAGCCTTGTTGTTCCGGGGAAGATGCGTCGAGTGTAGCGAAGGACAATGCCCGACCCACGCTCCATCAGATTGCTGAATGGCCCGAGCAAACCGTGGCAGCGCCTGAACCAACTAGACTCATTAAAAACGAAATAAGCCTTTCTTCGAAAAACATTAAAAAAACTTGGAATTTTCTTTCATGAGCGACAGTCGGATTTTGTAAGCAGCCTGGTTTTATAGCATCCCGGCTGACAGTTAAACGCCAGGTATTCCAGAACACTTCCAACAAGGAAATAGACATGGGCACAATTCTTATCGTAATCCTGATCCTCTTGCTGATTGGTGGTTTACCAGTGTTCCCGCACTCCAGAAGTTGGGGTTATGGCCCGTCGGGTATCATCGGCGTCGTGTTGGTGGTGCTGTTGATCCTGCTATTGCTCGGCAAGATATAAAGGTTTAACCGGCAAAAAAAAGAGGCCCTTTTCAAGGGCCTCTTTTTTTATTGCATCAAGACTTAGTCCGGCTTGCCGTCAACCACACCGGCGGTATTGTCGATCAGGCTCTTGGTCGCCGTTTGCAGGAACGCTTCGAGCTTGAGCTTCAGCTCAGCGGTACGCGGTGCATTCGGAACGATCTCGGCGTGTGGTGTCGCGCCCAGTTCGTACTGGTACATCTTCGGCGCCATTTCCTTTTCCTTCGGCAGCACCAGAATCTGATCAGCCGTGATGATGGCGGTGGTCTGCTCGCTACCCGACGGCTTGATCACGCCAAAACCAGTGTCGCCTTCAGGCAGGTTTAGCAAATCGCGGCCCCAGCACTGATGACGCACTTCGCCACCAATACGGCCCACGATGGTCGGCACGATGTCGATCTGTGTGCCCACGGTATGGTCTCGCTCGCCGAACTTTTCCTGGATGCCCGGTGCGATCATCAGCATCGGCACGTTGAATCGGCCCAGGTCCATTTCTGTGATCTGACGCTCGTTGCCAAAACCGTGGTCGCCGACGATCACAAACAGGGTTTCCTTGAAATACGGCTCCTTGCGGGCCTTTTCAAAGAACTGGCCCAGCGCCCAGTCCGCATAGCGCATGGCGGTCAAATGCTCGTTCAGGCTACCGCGATCGGTCACGCGCTCAACCGGCAATGGGGTCGGCAAGGCGTAAGGAGTGTGGTTGGACAGGGTTTGCAGCAGCGCATAGAACGGCTTGCCGTTTTCCCGAGCCTTGAGCTCTACCAGACCACGGTCGAACATGTCCTGGTCGGACACGCCCCAGGTCGGATCGGAAAACACCGGGTTCACGAAGTCGTTACGACCAATGAAGTTGGTCATGCCCTGGTTGCTGAAGAAACCCGACTGGTTATCCCAGGCGAAGTCGCCGTTGTAGACGTACACGTCTCCATAGTCACGGGCACTGAGCAATTGCGGCAGGCCGGACAACTTGTGGCTGCCTTCCGGCGTCTGCATCAGGTATTCGAAACCTGGCAGGTTCGGGAAGCACGCCATGGTGGCGAACATACCCTGGTGGGTATGGGTGCCGTTGGAGAAGAAGCGGTCGAACATCAGGCCTTCCTTCGACAGTTTGTCGAGGTACGGCGTGATGTTGCCCGGTGCGCCCAAGGCGCCCACCGAGTGACCGGCCATGCTTTCCATCAGGATCACGACGACGTTCTTGATCGGCAGGGTCTTGTCGGCCGGCGGCGTGTAATCGCGACGTACGGCTGCGGTTTCGGTGTCCACCAGTTTGTCGTCCGCCATCACCAGCATGTCACGCACGATTTTCTGCGCTTCAGGCTGTGGCAGAGTGGCCTTCCAGATGTTGTCGCGATCTTCTGACATCCGGTTTTTGGCCGCTTCGACCAGCGACAGGGTGCCATTGAGGCCCAACTGGTTGGCGAAGTTCGAGTCGGTGGTGTAGACGTCACCCCAACGCATCGGCGGGCCTTGACGCAGCGTGCCACGAGCAGCGACCACGCAGACCAGCAAGCAAACCACGAACACCGCGATGCGCGAATACCACGGGGCGATCTGGCGGGTGCCAATGCTGCCGCCGCTGAACGGGCCGCGAGGACGGGTAGCGCGGTCGGCGCCCTTGAACGCCAGGGTCAGGATCAAGGTGCCCACGGCCCAGGCCAGCAGGTAGCGAACCACCGGGAAACCGTACCAGAGCATGCTCATCACGGTTTTCGGGTCTTCTTTCACATACTGGAAGACCAGTCCGTTGAGGCGCTGGTGGAACTCGCGGTAGAAGTCCATCTCCATCAGGCCGAGGAACAGCGCGATGCTTGTCGCAATGGTCAGCCAGAAACGGAAGAATGCGCGGGCGGCCATGGCGCGTGCACTGAACAGCGCCAGCAGCAATGGAATGCTGAGGTAGACCACCAGGCGCAGGTCGAAACGCAGACCGTTGGCGAACGCTTCGAGAAAGGTCGAGGCCGGGGTGTCGAGGATCATCTCGCGGTTGTAAACCAGCAGCGCAACGCGCAGCAGGCTGAACATGACCATCATGACCAGGGCACACAGCAGCGTGTAGGCCAGATGCGATTTGACGGTCGGTTGCAGCAGGCGACTAGAAGCTCGCTGCTGATTCAGGGCGTCCGGGATTGCCATGTCGTTTTAGGACCCATTGGAAGTTTAAGTTTCAAAAATACAGCTGCGCCTTGCCCTCTGTTGGCCAGTTCTCGGCCCCGGGGCTTGCGCGGTGCGCAAATGTTGCACGATCAACCGCCGCATTGCCATTGATTACTGCCCGGATGTTGGCGCGGGCGAATTGTCTTGGAGGCTTTGTGAAAATTTCGTGCAACGTATATTCGGAAACAAAATAAAGTCCGCCTGCTTCTGATGCCGGTTAGTTTGGGGGCATATCCGTTTCTTTGGTAACGGCGGCTGGCGGTTTCGCTTTTACAGCGAGTCACTTTCGAAAAGCGCGAAAGTAACCAAAGCGCTTTTGCCCCTTTCGTTCGGTGCCTCGCTTAGGCTCGGCATGCCCTCGCTCCGGTCCTGCTCCGTGGGCCCGCCGCCATCGGCCATCCATGGCCGGGGGCGGCTAACCCGGCATCCATGCCGGGTTGCCCACTGCGCAGAACCTCCAC
>NZ_JBBWCB010000354.1:0-312 GCF_039888995.1 Pseudomonas rossensis
GAACCAGAGTAGTCCACGGTGTCGAAACCGCCGGCGCCGTCGAAACCGATGACTCGACCATCCGCGACAAAACGGTCGTCGTAGTTCGAACCACGGATCACTTCGATATCGGTATAGGTGTCGCCCACCGCAATCCCGGTGTTCACACCGGTTCTCAGATCCACCGTCACGCCGACCTTGCTATCGATATAGCTGGCCATGTCCAGGCCGGCGCCGCCGATCAACTGGTCGGCACCGCCGCCGCCAATCAGCACGTCATTGCCCGCGCCGCCGACGATCATGTTGTCGCCGGCATTGCCGGTGCCGGTGAAA
>NZ_JBBWCB010000355.1:0-308 GCF_039888995.1 Pseudomonas rossensis
GCGAAGTGCGCCCAGCAGCGTTGGAGGCGGCGGTCAATACGGCCATTACGCAACACGGACTTCATCCAGGCACGCGCGCGGCCATTAACCGCGCCTTCAACGTGGTGCTGCGGGGGCCTTCTGGGCGATGAGTGTAACGACCTGCATTCGAAAACTTCCCGACCTGCAATCAATGCGGTTTTCGACCCGTAACCACCCAACCATGACCGTCACCACCTGCGCGCCTGTTTTTCTTTTTTACCTTTTTCCACTCATCATGGAGTGTTTATGAGTCCACGAATCCCCCCCAGCAGTTCATACGCGTGGAC
>NZ_JBBWCB010000356.1:0-299 GCF_039888995.1 Pseudomonas rossensis
GGTCAATACGGCCATTACGCAACACGGACTCCACACAAGCACGCGCGCGGCCATTAACCACGCCTTCAACTTGGCTCTGCAGGGGCCTTCCGGTCGGGTCCAACTGATGCCAGCGTGGCCCGAACACCAAGCCGTGATGGCGCAACTGCCCACACCCCTTTCCCGGGAGCAGCGCAATCGGATTTCACGATTTCTGTGTCACCTCGAGCAGCAGGATCTGCGCTGGTCAACGCTGGCGCCTGCTGCGGGCGAAGTGCGCCCAGCAGCCTTGGAGGCGGCGGTCAATACGGCCATTACGC
>NZ_JBBWCB010000357.1:0-299 GCF_039888995.1 Pseudomonas rossensis
GGTCAATACGGCCATTACGCAACACGGACTCCACACAAGCACGCGCGCGGCCATTAACCACGCCTTCAACTTGGCTCTGCAGGGGCCTTCCGGTCGGGTCCAACTGATGCCAGCGTGGCTCGAACACCAAACAGTGATGACACTACTGCCCACACCCCTTTCCCCACAACAGCGCTCTGCGATTTCACGATTTCTGTGTCACCTCGAGCAGCAGGATCTGCGCTGGTCAACGCTGGCGCCTGCTGCGGGCGAAGTGCGCCCAGCAGCCTTGGAGGCGGCGGTCAATACGGCCATTACGC
>NZ_JBBWCB010000358.1:0-296 GCF_039888995.1 Pseudomonas rossensis
TCGCCCAAATGGCGCCACTCGGCCAACAGTTCGTCGATCAGTTCACGCAGCAGGCCCGGCACCGGCTGGGTGGCATCTTCCAGTACCCGCGGAATTTTCTGGCTGATCGCAACATCGCCCTGCGCCAAGGCCACGCCGTGCTCGAGCAGCAGGCCGCGCATCTGATTACTCACCGCCGTGCGTCGACGCACATAGCCTTGGCGGGCGCGATGCAACGCCTGCATTGCCAGCGCCGCAACGCTTTTGACCGGCACTGCGTAGATCTTTTCATCGCGACCAGCCCGCAGAATCGCCAG
>NZ_JBBWCB010000359.1:0-294 GCF_039888995.1 Pseudomonas rossensis
CTGATCTCTGCCGCGTCAACGAATCCCGCTCGCCTGGCATCCCCGCCCAGGAGACCACACTATGACCCGACGCAAGCGCAGAGGGACGACCGTGCCGGACAATCATCCAGCCTCACCGCCGCAAGGCCTGGTCTTCAGTACGAAACCCATAACGAGGGAGAGAGGGATGATCAAAGCTTCACGTCCCGCCGTCAGGGCCATGAGTCGCTGCACAGCACCACGGTCGGCGCCGGTCCCTCGCGCACAAGAGCGACGGCCACTGCACCGGGTAGATATTCCCCCTATACCGCTATA
>NZ_JBBWCB010000360.1:0-294 GCF_039888995.1 Pseudomonas rossensis
TATAGCGGTATAGGGGGAATATCTACCCGGTGCAGTGGCCGTCGCTCTTGTGCGCGAGGGACCGGCGCCGACCGTGGTGCTGTGCAGCGACTCATGGCCCTGACGGCGGGACGTGAAGCCTTGATCATCCCTCTCTCCCTCGTTATGGGTTTCGTACTGAAGACCAGGCCTTGCTGCGGTGAGGCTGGATGATTGTCCGGCACGGTCGTCCCTCTGCGCTTGCGTCGGGTCATAGTGTGGTCTCCTGGGCGGGGATGCCAGGCGAGCGGGATTCGTTGACGCGGCAGAGATCAG
>NZ_JBBWCB010000361.1:0-293 GCF_039888995.1 Pseudomonas rossensis
GCCCCTCACCGGAATCGACCTGATCCCGGCCTCCCTGCTCATCGATACCCAAGCCCCACTCGACGTTCTGCAAGCCATGGCTGACCACCGCATCCGAACGGTCACTCAGGTATTGGAAAACATCGCCTACCGCGCCGAGCTCGGTTGTGACACGGTAGTGCTGTCGGACTTCTCCAAGCTGCTGGCCATTCCGTTACGCGACGGCTGTGACTTGATGGACGTGATCGGCCGGCGCTTGCGGGCTCAAGCAGCGGAATAAACGAAAACGAGCGCCATGACGGCGCCCGTTTTTT
>NZ_JBBWCB010000362.1:0-290 GCF_039888995.1 Pseudomonas rossensis
TGACGATGACCTACTCTCACATGGGGAAACCCCACACTACCATCGGCGATGCATCGTTTCACTGCTGAGTTCGGGATGGGATCAGGTGGTTCCAATGCTCTATGGTCGTCAAGAAATTCTGTGACCAGCCCGTTACAGCGTAACGTGCCAGCAAAATTGGTGACTTCTACTAAAACAAAACCCCTACCTGCATACGCAGATAGGGGTTTCGGAATTTAATCTTGACGATGACCTACTCTCACATGGGGAAACCCCACACTACCATCGGCGATGCATCGTTTCACTGCTGA
>NZ_JBBWCB010000363.1:0-289 GCF_039888995.1 Pseudomonas rossensis
CGCGCCGGTACGGGCAAGCCCGGCATTGGCGGTGATGCCGAAGGCGATACCTTGCTCAATATCGAGAAGGTGATTGGCACGGCGTTCAACGACACCTTCAGCACCACTATTGCCAATACGGTTTCAGGTGGTCCGACAGTCACTTTCGAAGGTGGCGCAGGGGATGATGTCTACATCTTTGCCACCACCGGGGTGAAGGTTATTGAACAGGACAACGGTGGCTACGATGAGCTGCGCAGCAGTGCGCCGACGGCGACCCTGGACCCGTTCATTGAAAAGCTGACTTACA
>NZ_JBBWCB010000038.1:0-48774 GCF_039888995.1 Pseudomonas rossensis
CGATGACCTGAAGCAACTCGCTGCCGAAAACTGCGTAACTCATTGTTTACCAAGGAGTTTTCCGTTTCGACTGCGCCGGAAGTGGGGCGAATTATAGACTTCCAGAATCTGCCGTCAACCCTTAATTACGCTTTTCGTGCAGAAGGTGTCTTTTTGGCTATTAATCGTGGGATTCGGCGGGTTACAGGGGGTAGTCGCAACACTAATAGCAATGCACCTATAGAGGCGTAAACCGCCCACTCCTTAAGATCAGCGCGCACGATCCACAACATATGCAGCAATCCAAGCCCGAGAACCACATAGGCAAGACGATGTAATTTCTTCCAGCTAGAACCCAAACGCCGCTGACTATAGCGATTTGAGGTCAGCGCCAAGGCCAATAAACACAGAAACCCAAGCGTCCCGACAATAATGTACGGCCGTTTGCGCAACTCGACACCCAACTGCGACCAATCAAAGCCGAGGATGAACGCCGTATACCCACTCAAATGCAAAACCACATAAGCGAAGCACCACAACCCCAGTTGCCGCCGGACAGCAACCCACCCCGCCCAACCGGTAAGCTTCTGCACAGGTGTCATGCTTAACGTAATGAGCAGCAGGACAAGCGCCCCCAGCCCCAATCGATCCACCAGCACCTTGCCCGGATCAGGCCCCAGCACATCCTCCCAGGCCTGATACAACCAAAGCAGCGGCCAGACCGCAGCAGCTATAAAGACGCCAATTCGCCAAAACGGAAATCGCATCAGTAGTTCTTCCGCAAATCGAGCCCTGTATATAGAGAGGCGACTTCATCCGAGTAGCCATTGAACATCTGCGTGTCCCGCACATTGGGCTTGAACAGCCCGCTCGGCAAACGCCGCTCACGCGCCTGAGTCCAACGCGGATGGTCGACCGCAGGATTTACGTTCGCATAAAAACCATACTCATCCGAGGCAATGCTCTGCCAGGTGGTTTTCGGCTGCTCACTCACCAAACTGATCCGCACGATGGATTTGATGCTCTTGAAGCCGTATTTCCACGGCACCACCAAACGCAGAGGCGCGCCGTTCTGATTAGGCAACTCCCGCCCGTACATGCCCACGGCAAGAATCGCCAACGGATTCATCGCCTCATCCAGACGCAGCCCTTCCACATATGGCCAATCGATCAAGCCAAAACCGGAACGTTGCCCGGGCATGCTCTTGGTATCTTCCAGGGTTTCGAAGCGAATGAATTTGGCATTGGACGTCGGCTCAACTTCCTTGAGCAAGGCCGAGATGGGAAATCCGATCCATGGAATGACCATCGACCAAGCCTCTACACAGCGAAGACGGTAAATACGCTCCTCCAACTGATAAGGCTTCATGAAGTCTTCCAGTGCGTACCGTCCCGGCTTGCCCACCTCCCCGTCCACCACCACACTCCAAGGTTCGGTTTTCAGCGCGCCGGCGTTGGCGGCAGGATCACCTTTATCGGTGCCGAACTCATAGAAGTTGTTGTAATGGGTGGCGTCCTTGAATGGCGTGATCGCCTCATCCTTGACGTTGACCGCGCCCCACTGCGTAGAAGGAAGTTTTTCGGCAAACCAGGAAGGCGCCTTGCCAGGCTCGACATCAGCATAACGCGCAGCATCGTCGGCAGAGGCCCAACGCGGCAGGCTGCTCACGGCCAGACCGGCAACGGCGGCGCCAAGAACATTGCGACGAGATAGATAGAAGGATTCAGGCGTGACGTCCGACTCATGGCAGTCAGACGCTTTGGAGACTTTGATCAGCATGGCAACTCCGCAGCATTGGAGGACAGATGTACCAATAGACTGCGGAGTATGAGGGAAATTACATCACTCGGCTTTTTTGTGCCGACGAAGGCGCAGCAGGTACTGCACCGGCCCGGAAGCCGCATAGGCAAGGAAAACCAGCAGCAGGATGCGCGGCGGATCACTGAACACAACGGCGAATACCAATACCACTGCGAGGATCGCGACAAAAGGAACGCGCCCTTTCAAGTCCAACTCTTTGAAGCTGTTGTACTTGATGTTACTGACCATCAGCATGCCGGCGGCAGCGACCATCAGCGCAACCAGGAAGGACATCTTCGAGCCCTGAATGCCGTAATCACTGAACGCCCAGACAATGCCTGCAACCACACCAGCAGCAGCCGGACTGGCCAGACCAATGAAGTAGCGCTTGTCCGCAGTGCCGACCTGGGTATTGAAACGCGCCAGACGCAACGCTGCACCGGCTACATAAATGAAGGCAACCATCCAGCCGACCTTACCCATGTCGCCCAAGGCCCAACCGAATGCCAACAATGCCGGCGCAACACCAAAGGCAACCATGTCGGACAGCGAGTCGTACTCGGCACCGAAGGCGCTCTGGGTATTGGTCATACGGGCAACGCGACCATCGAGGCCGTCGAGCACCATCGCGACAAAAATCGCGATCGCTGCAAAAGCAAAATACTTGCTCGCACCAATCGAATCACCGGCACTCAAGGCGCTCTGGGCGCTCATCGAGTTGATGATGGAATAAAACCCTGCGAACAGGTTCGCAGTCGTAAACAGATTCGGCAGAAGATAGATACCACGATGCCGGACTTTACGACCTTCAGCGTCATGCCCTTCCTCGATGTGCTCATCGATGGGCAGCAGGCTTTCGGCGTCAGAAGCCTGGTTTGGCTCTTCGGGACGTTCGCTCATGGACATTACCTTGCAACGGGGTGGAAAGTTTGGACAGGTGTCTGGGACGACGGTTCGGCCGCAAACGATGCAGCTTTATACCAGAACCGGCCACCCAAACGAAAAAACGCGGCCTAGGCCGCGTTTTTCGTACAAGTGCGCGACTTAGTTTTTAGCTTTGTCGACGATCTTGTTGGCACCGATCCACGGCATCATGGAGCGCAGTTGCTCGCCGATGATTTCGATACCGTGAGCGGCGTTGTTACGACGCTTGGCGGTCATCGAAGGATAGCCGGTAGCGCCTTCGCTGATGAACATCTTGGCGTATTCGCCGTCCTGAATACGTTTCAGGGCGTTGCGCATAGCCTGACGGGATTCGGCGTTGATCACTTCCGGACCGGTCACGTACTCGCCGTATTCAGCGTTGTTGGAGATCGAGTAGTTCATGTTGGCGATACCGCCTTCGTACATGAGGTCAACGATCAGTTTCAGTTCGTGCAGGCATTCGAAGTAGGCCATTTCCGGCGCGTAGCCAGCTTCAACCAGGGTTTCGAAACCGGCTTTAACCAGTTCAACGGTACCACCGCACAGAACGGCTTGTTCGCCGAACAGGTCGGTTTCAGTCTCGTCCTTGAAGGTGGTTTCGATGATACCGGTACGACCGCCACCAACGCCTGCGGCGTAGGACAGTGCAACGTTTTTGGCGTTGCCGGAAGCATCCTGATAGATAGCGATCAGGTCAGGAATACCGCCGCCTTTGACGAACTCGGAACGCACAGTGTGGCCCGGAGCTTTCGGCGCGATCATGATCACGTCGAGGTCAGCGCGCGGAACAACCTGGTTGTAGTGGATCGCGAAGCCGTGGGAGAAGGCCAGGGTGGCGCCTTTCTTGATGTTCGGCTCGATTTCGTTCTTGTACAGAGCGGACTGGAACTCGTCCGGGGTCAGGATCATGACCAGGTCGGCAGCCGCAACAGCGGAAGCAACGTCGGTCACTTTCAGGCCGTGAGCTTCGGCTTTGGCAACAGTCGCCGAACCTTTACGCAGACCAACAGTAACGTCAACGCCGGAGTCTTTCAGGTTGCACGCTTGAGCGTGGCCCTGGGAACCGTAACCGATGATGGCAACTTTCTTGCCCTGGATGATGGACAGGTCGCAGTCTTTTTCGTAATAAACTTTCATGAAATTCCCCTATGTATCCAGGCCGTTCAGGCCATTCGCTAATTTGGTTTAGATGCTGAGTACTTTGTCGCCGCGGGCAATGCCGGTTACGCCGCTGCGGACGGTTTCCAGAATCGAGGCGGTGCCAATGGACTGAATGAAGCTGTCGAGCTTATCGCTGGTACCGGTCAATTGAACGGTATACACGCTAGCGCTGACGTCAACGATCTGCCCACGATAAATATCGGTAGTGCGTTTGATCTCGGCGCGCTGGGCACCGGTGGCCTTGACCTTGACCAGCATTAGTTCGCGCTCGATGTGAGCACTCTCCGACAGGTCGACCAGTTTGACCACTTCGATCAACTTGTTCAGGTTCTTGGTGATCTGCTCGATAACTTCATCGTGGCCAACCGTGGTCAGCGTCAGACGCGACAGGGTCGGGTCTTCGGTAGGTGCCACGGTCAGGCTTTCGATGTTGTAGTTGCGCTGCGAGAACAGGCCGACTACACGAGACAGAGCGCCCGGTTCGTTTTCCAGAAGCAAGGAAATAATGTGCCGCATGATTATGTACGCTCCGTCTTGCTCAGCCACATATCGCGCATGGAGCCGTCTTTGATCTGCATCGGGTAGACGTGCTCGCTGGTGTCGACCGAAATGTCGATCACCACCAGGCGATCTTTCATGGCGAACGCTTCCTCCATCTTCGACTTCAAATCTTTCGAGTCGGTGATGCGCACGCCGACGTGACCATAGGCCTCTGCCAGCTTGACGAAATCAGGCAGCGATTCCATGTAGGAGTGCGAGTGACGGCTGCCGTAACTCATGTCCTGCCACTGGCGAACCATACCCAGCACGCCGTTATTCAGGATGACGATTTTTACCGGCAAACCGTATTGCAGGCAGGTCGACAGTTCCTGAATGTTCATCTGGATGCTGCCCTCGCCCGTCACGCAGACGACGTCGTCATCCGGGAAGCTCAGCTTGATGCCCATGGCCGCCGGAAAACCGAAGCCCATGGTGCCCAGGCCACCGGAGTTGATCCAGCGGTTCGGCTTGTTGAACGTGTAGTACTGCGCCGCGAACATCTGGTGCTGGCCCACGTCGGAGGTCACAAAGGCATCGCCCTTGGTCACTTCGCACAGGGTTTCGATCACGGTCTGCGGCTTGATGATGCTGCCGTCGCCCTTGTCGTAAGGGAACAGGCCGCGATCACCGCGCCACTCATCAACTTGCTTCCACCAACTGGCAACGGACTCCTTGTTCGGGGTCTCGCCGATTTCCTTGAGGATCGCGACCATCTCGGTCAGGACACTCTCCACCGGACCGACGATAGGAACGTCTGCCTTGATGGTCTTGGAGATCGAAGCCGGGTCGATGTCGATGTGAATGATCTTGGCATTCGGGCAGAACTTGGCCGGGCCGTTGATCACGCGGTCGTCGAAACGAGCGCCGACTGCAAGGATCACGTCGGCATGGTGCATCGCCAGGTTAGCGGTGTAGCTGCCGTGCATGCCGAGCATGCCGATGAACTGACGGTCGGTGCCAGGGTAGGCACCCAGCCCCATCAGGGTATTGGTCACTGGCAGGTTAAGCATCTTCGCCAGCTCGGTCAGCGGCGCGGAGCCGCCACCGAGAATCACGCCGCCGCCGGCGTACATCACCGGACGCTTGGCCGCCAGGAGCATTTCTGCCGCCTTGCGGATTTGCCCGGAGTGACCGCGAACGGCCGGGCTGTAGGAACGCAGCTTGGCTTTTTTCGGGAAGATGTATTCGAACTTCTCGGCCGGGTTGGTCATGTCTTTCGGGATATCGACAACGACCGGACCAGGACGACCGGATTGCGCCAGGTAGAACGCTTTCTTCATGACTTCCGGGATTTCCGACGCGTGCTTGATCATGAAGCTGTGCTTCACGATCGGCCGGGAGATACCGATCATGTCGGTTTCCTGGAACGCGTCAGTGCCTACCATGTTGCTAGGCACCTGGCCGGAAATGATCACCATCGGAATGGAGTCCATGTAGGCCGTGGCAATACCGGTTATGGCGTTGGTTGCGCCCGGGCCCGAGGTCACCAGTACCACACCGGCTTTACCGGTGGCACGGGCATAGCCGTCAGCCATATGGGTCGCAGCCTGTTCGTGACGAACCAGAATGTGGGTCACTTCCGGTTCTTTGAACAGGGCATCGTAGACATGAAGAAGAGCACCACCCGGGTACCCGTAGATATATTTGACGCCTTCGTCACGCAAAAAGCGGACGAGCATCTCACCGCCAGATAAAAGCTCCACGTTGTTCACCTCTAAAACGCCAGAATACCGCCCACATAAAAGGGGACGGGTCTTAATAGGTTTACTTCTCAGCAGAGCATGAGCGACGGTGGTCGCCGACTACGTCAGCACTGACTGAGCAAGTATTGGGATCGTCCCAAGTGTTGCGGGCCTTTCCCACCCAGCGCGAGGTAACGCGTTGCGGGTGTAACAGGTCGGCGCGGATGTGCGCCTCATGATCTGCTGAGCGGGCCTGCTTCTGGCAGTCCCTCTACAGCGGACTTTGGATTCTTCTGTTTCGTCCTCTCCAAGTCAAGTCGTCTATGTGCTTTATTGAACTAAGCACATGAGAAAGCAAGAAAAAACCGCTAAACAGCAACTGTGTTAGCTTCAATTGCGCAACCCAATACAAGGAAATGGCATGCGAACGTTTTTCCTGACCGTCAGCCTGCTGATTGGCATCAGCCCTTTGTGCATGGCCGCTCAGATCTACAAATGGGTCGACGCCCAGGGCGTTACCCACTTCGACGCCCAGCCGCCCCAAGGCCAGGAAGCCACCACCGTGGTCACGCCCTCGCTGCCCGCCAGCAACCAGCCCCCGCCGCCACGCAGCAGCGCCATTGGCGATCAACAGGCCATCGACAGTAAAGTGAAAAAGCAGGTCGCCGAGCAGCAAGCCCAGCTAAAGGCATTCTGCGAACAGGCGCGGACGAATCTGGCTCAACTGCAGAACAATCCGCGAATACGGGAGGATGTCGAAGGTGAGATGCGCCGCCTGACCGACCAGCAACGTCAGGACCGCATCACCGAAGCACAGAAACAGATTGCGGATAACTGCCAATAAACAGCTGTAGGAGCTGTCGAGTGAAACGAGGCTGCGATTTTTTTAAAAGCAAAGTCAAAAGATCGCAGCCTCGTTTCACTCGACAGCTCCTACACAGCTCCTACAACGGATCGGCGTTAGCGAGAGGCGGTGATCAGTAGATCAAACTCTTTGAGCAGCACCTGCAACTGCCGGTCCTTGCCCTGGACATTACGGGCAGCGAAGACCATTTCGGCCATCTCCTGAATTCCCGAAGCGTTTGGCAAGGGCAGATCCTGCTCGAGGATCACCTTCATCCGCGGAAGGAAGATCCATTGCAGCCACTGCTCGAAATCCAGCATATCGACCGAGAATGGTTCGACGCTGGAAAGCGCTTCAGCGGATGGCGAGACTTCGTCCCACCAACCCTGAACCCGCAGCTCACGCTCGATCAACAGCAACTGCTCGGCAATTTTCGGAAAGCGTGCATCCATCACAGCGAAACCTTGGCCTTCTGACGGGCCAATGCTGCGCCAGCGGAATCACCCTGTTTCTCACGCGTCTGAGCGATCAATGCCCACAGACTGGCCTGAAGTGCCGGACGACCGTTGGCGAAGGTCAGGCCACGACGAGCAAACTGCTCGGCTTGTGGCGCATCGCCTTGAGCCATACGCACCTGAGCCAGACGATAAAGCACTTGCGGCTCACGCGGCGCAACACGCTGGGCGCGCTCAAGGCTGGAGGAAGCACCGTTGAGATCACCGCTCGCCTGTTGCTGCTGAGCGGTAGTCAGCAAGGCCAGAACCG
The DNA here is from genome assembly GCF_039888995.1 of Pseudomonas rossensis. Classification (NCBI taxonomy): domain Bacteria; kingdom Pseudomonadati; phylum Pseudomonadota; class Gammaproteobacteria; order Pseudomonadales; family Pseudomonadaceae; genus Pseudomonas; species Pseudomonas rossensis. The sequence goes on from NZ_JBBWCB010000038.1 coordinate 7,697, forward strand.
GACCGTCCAATTGCTCGTCGGCAGACAAGCCACCGGAGCTCGCCGAAGGAATCCCGCTCGGCGTCGACGGCATGCTGTAGCTGCCCTGATTGACCGGTGCCGACTGGACCGGCGCGGTATCGATCGGCCCCGGGGTAATCGGGCCTGGCGTGATCGGCGCAGTACTGATCGGTGCCGACGTCACTGCGCCGCCACCTGGCACCATCACGACGACGCCGGTATCACCTTGTGGAATCGCCTGAGTCTGGGCTTGCGCAGGACGTTTAGTCGTCGTCTGACGGAAACCGCCATTCGCCGAAACCCGTTCACTGTTCGAAACGGCGCTACCGGAATCCACAACCGGAATCGAACCGCGTTGTACGGAGGAGCAACCGCTGAGCAAAGCCACGGCGGTAACCGCTGGAATCAACCACTTGTTCACTTGAAACCCTCTTTGCTTAATTCATCCAGCCCTTGACCCAATCCATCACCGTTTCGCCGGAAACAGGGCTTTCGCCACCGCAAGCGGCACCGGGAGGCGGTTCGCTGCCGCGAATATACGGCATCTGCACCGCACCTGGGCAGTTGGCATCAGAGCCTTGTCCTGTGCGCGAATCCACCCAGGCCAGAACAATGTTATCTGGCTGCGGCATGTCCAGCGGCAACGGATCGGCTTTGCGCATGAAACTGGTCCAGACTTGCAATGCACCGGTGGCACCGGTGAACGGTGTCTTGCCGTTGTCATCGCGACCCAGCCAGACCACTGCCAGCAGGTCCTGACTGAAACCGGCAAACCAGCTGTCCCTCGAGTCGTTACTGGTGCCGGTCTTGCCGGCCAGGGTCAGGGTTTTCGGCAACACGTTGTAAACCGAACTACCGGTACCTTCACGCATGACCCGCTGCATGGCGCTCTGGATCAGGTAAATGGAGGCCGGATCGAAGCGCTGCTGAATCTGGAACGGATAACGCTTGAGCGGTTCACCTTCAGCGGTCAATACGCTACGGATCCCGCGCATCGGCGTATTGAAACCACCGTTGGCCAACGTCTGGTACATGGCCGCCACTTCGATCGGGGTCAGACCGCCAGCGCCCAGCAACATCGACGGGAACGCCGGGAATTCGCGACTCACACCGAGACGCGCCAGGGTCTTCAGGACATTCGGTACGCCCACCGCCAACCCGAGACGCGCGGTCGACAGGTTGTAGGAATGCGCCAGGCCCTGATACAGAAATACGGTGCCATGGGATCGGCGGTCGTAGTTCTGCGGTTTCCAGACTTGACCGTCCGCGCCTTTGACAGAGAAGTAGTCGTCCGACAGCCAACTGGTCAAGGTGTACTGGCTCGGTTTCTCCAGGGCTGTCAGATAAACCGCCGGTTTGATCAAGGAGCCGATTGGTCGTACAGCATCCAGCGCACGGTTGAAGCCGGCAAAACCTGCCTGACGACTGCCAATCATGGCCTGCACTTCACCGGTTTCCGGGTTGGTCACGACCATGGCCGCTTCAACCTCATCAGAGCCCTTGCGCCCGGCCAATCGTTTGAAGGTGTCGTTGACCGACGCTTCGGCTTTCATCTGCAGGATCGGGTCGAAACTGGTAAAGATCCGCAGGCCTTCTTCGGTCAAGTCTTCGTCGCGATAGTCTTCGCGCAGCTGACGTTTAACCAGGTCGAGAAAACCCGGGAACGAGCTGTCCGCCAGGCTGCCGCGCTTGGTCACGCCCAACGGCATCTTCTTCGCGGCTTCGACTTGTTCGGCAGTGGCGACGCCTTGCTCCTGCAACACGTCGAGTACCAGATTGCGCCGCTCAAGAGCACGTTCCGGATAACGACGTGGGTTGTAGGAAGACGGCCCTTTGACCATGCCCACCAGCAACGCCACTTGATGCAGCTTCAGTTCGGCCAACGGCTGGCTGAAGAAGAACTGACTGGCCAGACCAAAACCGTGCACCGCGCGCTGACCGTCCTGACCGACAAACACTTCATTGAGGTAAGCCTCAAGGATTTCGGGTTTGTCGTAATGCAGCTCAAGCAGCAGCGCCATCATCGCTTCGGTGAGCTTGCGGCTCAGGCTGCGCTCATTGGTCAGGTAGAAGTTTTTGACCAACTGTTGAGTCAGGGTACTACCGCCCTGGCGCATTCGACCGGACGAACCGTTGACCCAGATCGCCCGAGCGATCGACTTCGGTGAAACGCCAAAGTGGTGATAGAAGTCGCGGTCTTCAACAGCCACCAAAGTCTCGAGCAAGTACGGCGGCACCTGATCGATCTTGATCAGGATCCGGTCTTCAAGGTTTTTCGGGTACAGGCCACCGATCAGCAGTGGCTCAAGGCGCACGACCGAAAGCTTCGAACCGTTGGTCGCCGAAAGTTCGGCCACGTAGTCGCCAGAGAAGCGCACCCGTACCGGCTGCGCTTGCTCCATGCCTTCATAGAACTGAAAGCCACGAGTATTCAGATCGACGGTATTGCCATTGACCGAGGCGGCGCCGGGGCCGTTGGCCGCGCTTTCGCGTCGATAGCCCAAGGCATCGAGTTCGGTCAGAAAATCGTCCTTGCTGAGCTTTTGTCCGACGAACAGCTCCAGCGGGCGCGCGTACACCTTGGCCGGGATGGTCCAGCGCTTGCCGGAGAACTTCTCCTGGACGATCGCGTCGAGGTAAACCGCGAACCCGGCCAGCACCACAAGGCCGACCAGACTGAGTTTAAGGGCCCAGCCCAGCCAGGGGCGCAGGCCCTTGGAAGGTGGTTTTTTGGGGGTGCGGGGGGATCGAGTACGAGTCATGGCGGCGGATTATACGCACTTTATTCATACTCAACAGGAGCCCTCCGAGGTTTGCGTCAGACGGACTTGCGGCCATAATGACGGCCGTGAATTTTCCCCAGACTCTGAAGGATCGCCTGTGAGCCAGTCCCTGATCGCTGCCCTGCAAAACCCGGCCCTCTACCCGCATCCCGTAGACGGGTTCCAGGTCATCGAAACCCATATTTCCTGGGTAATCCTCACTGGCCCCTTTGCTTATAAAGTGAAGAAGCCAGTGAATTTCGGCTTCCTGGATTTCACCAACCTCGACGCTCGCAAGCATTTTTGCGGGGAAGAGCTGCGTCTTAACCAGCGCCTGACCAACGATTTGTACCTCGAAGTATTGCCAATCACCGGCAGCGCCGAAGCCCCACAACTGGGCGGCGAGGGCCCGGTCGTCGATTACGCACTGAAAATGCGTCAATTCCCACAGAGCCAACTGCTCAGCACGCTGCAAGCCAACGGCGAATTGACCCCCTTGCACATCGACGAGATGGCCGCGCAGATCGCCCAATTCCACCTCAGCGCACCCAAAGTGCCTGCCGAACACGAAGCCGGCACGCCGGATAGCGTGATGGCACCGGTACGCCAGAACTTCGAACAGATCCGCCCGTTCCTCAGCGACAAGGCCGATCTGCTGCAACTGGATGCGCTGCAAGCCTGGGCCGAAAGCAGCTTCGAACGCCTCAAGCCACTGTTCGCCCAGCGCAAGGCCGAAGGTTTCATCCGCGAATGCCACGGCGACATCCACCTGGGCAACGCCACCGTGATCGACGGCAAGGTCGTGATCTTCGACTGCATCGAGTTCAACGAACCGTTCCGCTTCACCGACGTTTACGCCGACACCGGTTTCCTGGCGATGGACCTGGAAGACCGTGGCCTGAAGAGCCTGGCGCGCCGCTTCATCAGCCAATACCTGGAATTGACCGGCGATTACCAGGGTCTCGAGTTGCTGAACTTCTATAAAGCCTACCGCGCACTGGTTCGCGCCAAGGTCAGCCTGTTCAGCATGCCGGCCGAGGCCGACCCCGTGCAGCGAGCCACCACCCTGCGTCAGTACCGCAATTACGCCAACCTGGCGGAAAGCTACAGCACTATTCCTTCGCGCTTCATGGCCATCACCCACGGTGTTTCTGCCGTCGGCAAGAGCCACGTGGCCATGCGTCTGGTGGAAGCGTTGGGCGCCATTCGCCTGCGTTCCGATGTAGAGCGCAAACGTCTGTTCGGCGAGCAAACCGTGCCAAACGACCCGCAGGCCGGCATCTATAGCGCCGACGCCAGCGCCGCCACTTACACCCACCTGCATGAAATTGCCGCAGTGATCCTGCGTGCTGGTTTCCCGGTGGTAGTCGATGCGACGTACCTCAAGCGCGACCAGCGTGACGGCGCAGCGAAAATCGCCGAAGCCACCGGCGCGCCATTCCTGATCCTCGATTGCAATGCGCCGCAAGCGGTGATCGAGAGCTGGCTGGCCCTGCGTCAGGCAGACAAAAAGGATCCGTCTGACGCCAACCTGACCGTTATCGACGCCCAGCAAGCTACGCGTGAGGCCCTGACGCCAGCAGAGATTCTCTGCAGCAAACGCGTTCAGACCAATGAAAGCGGAACCCTCGACACAGTCGTTGCACAGATTCGCCAGCGTCTGCCGGGTCTGTAAGAAACTATTTCAGCCGTGAAGCCTTCGCCGGCTTCACGGGTGTCAAATAGTGGCACTATACTGGCGTCATAAAACCAACAGGTGATGTGACATGAGCCAGCCGAAACTTCTAGACACCCCGCTTTATGCTTTGCTGCACAAAGACGACATCACAGGTTTCAACAACGAGCGCCCAAAAGACGGACCTATCGACATGGTCGGTGGCGATTTCCGGGGTCTGGACCTGCGTGAACTGAACGCTGACGGCGTCGACTTTACCGATGCCTACTTCCGCTCCGCCGACTTGCGCGGCATCGACTTTCGTAACGCCTCCCTTGAAGGCGCGAGCCTTGCTCACGCACAGATCTCCGGCGCCTACTTCCCGCCAGAGCTGAGTGCTGACGAGATCCTGATGTCGATGAATTTCGGTACACGACTGCGTTATCGCACCCGCTAACATCCGTTTCACTTCCCAGACACAACACACCTTGTGGGAGCGAGCCTGCTCGCGAAAACGGTGTATCAGTCGACATAAGGGTTGAATGTCACACCGCTTTCGCGAGCAGGCTCGCTCCCACAGAGATTGCACCACCCTCCGCTACTGCATTCGCAGCCCCTTCGAACGCTTCAGGACCTTGCCTCTTAGAAGCTTTTGCGTCGAAACCGACCAAACAATCACGCTTTTCCTACTGATGGCTACACTCCTGAGAAGCTCGCCCACGCACCGTTCGGCCGTCGCAAGGAGGCTTGATGAATGATGAACTGCAGCACCTGAAGAATCTTGGCAAGACGTCGGCGCAGTGGCTGCATGCCGTGGGCATCCACAGCGCCTCGGACTTGCGTCGCCTGGGGGCGGTGGATGCTTATCGGGCCGTGCGCACGCGCGGGTTTCGGGCGTCCAAAGTGTTGTTGTATGCCATCGAAGGCGCCCTGATGGATGTGCACTGGAATGACATTCCCGCCGAGCGCAAGGACGCCTTGAACAAACAGCTGGAAGCTATCTCGTCACGTCACAAGAACTGAACGGACGCAGCAGCCATGTACCTACTTGGGGAACAACCGGCTTACGCCGACGCGCTGATCAACCGACTGCAACATATTCCCGTCCGGCTGCTGGAAGGTTTGATGCCCTGCGGACCGAGCCTGGAATTTTCAGCCGTCGATGATCTGGCCGTCCTGTTACCCGGCAATCAACTCTTTGTGCTGGAAAATGGCCTGCTGCATGGATGCATCGACGAGCGGGCATTGTTCTATCTGCACGAGGGAGATCTGATCGGCTTGCGCCAGGGCACAGAGCTGCCGCGTTGCCGCTTTCGCAGCGATAGCCCGTTAGCACTGACGCCTTATCTGCGATCCGAGGTTTTTCAGCATATCTATGCCGACCCGGAGCGTTCGGAGCTGTTCCTTCAATACATGGCCGGTCAGTCCGCCCTGCTGTCCGACGCCGTCGCCCGCCTGAAACAACCGGAGTTTCGAAACACCAATGGCTTTCAGCGCGTGGCCAGTGGCGAAGTGTTGATCCGTCAGGGCGATGAACCGGATCAGGTGTTCGTCATCATTGATGGCCACGCCGAAGCCTTTGTCGACGGGCGTAAAGTCGGCGATATACCCAAGGACGAGATTTTTGGCGCCATGGCGGTGTTTACCGGCGAGAAGCGTAACGCCAGCGTGATCACCAGCGAACCCAGCACTGTCATGCTGATCCCCAAGGACCAGTTTCTCAGCCTGACCCAAAGTAATCCGAAGATCGCCCATAGCCTGATTGCGAGCATGGCCCGACATATCGACCTGCTGAACAAGCAGATCATTCTGATGAGCTCGCTCAACCGCACAGGCTGAAACCCAATGATTACGGGCGTTTCCAGCGAACGGGCAGCGTATTTCAAATAATTGAGAAATCAGCGGTTGACTTGGTAATGAGAATCGCTATGATTATCACAACTGGTCGCGAGACTGGTCGATATTTGAAAAGCCCTTGGTTCGGACTCTCAGATATCTCCTCATCAGGCTAATCACGGTTATTTGACCCGGCTTTTGCCGGGTCTTTTTTTGCCTGGAGAAAAGTCGTTCGATCACTTGCCAAATTGCTTACGCATTTGTACGCAGTAATCCTGCAGTGGCTTGGCAGGCGTGTACCAGACGTAATCCGCCATGGCCGGTGTGACCTCACTACCCTGCTCCGCCAGCATCAACACTGCAGGCGCCTGAAGCTCTCCCAGATCAAGCACATGAATGGGCACGCTGACATCCTTGCGCGCATGGTAAGCGCCGGCAAACAGCAGTGAAGGAGTGGGTGCCGCCAGCAGGCGTTCGGCCATCCGTCGGTCACGTTGTTGCTGGACCGCCAGCATCGCCGGCATCTGCGATTCGGGCAGCAGACCACAGTGGGAGTCGCTGACTTGCTTCAGCAACTCGTCCTTCACTGAAGCTGCGCTGGAACGCGAACCCCTCAATGTCGGAGGATTGGCGTAAACGGCACGGACTTCAGGCGTGTCCAGATTGGCTGCCAGCAGCGGGTATGGCTGGGTCAGGGCGAAACGAACGATCGGCCCGTACAGATTCCAGTCCCAGCCAGACTGCCAGGCCAATGCACCGGGCAAATCCGCCGGTGGTGTCGAGGCGTGACGAACGTCATCGACGCGCAGCTGTTGATCCGGCGTGAGCATTTCCAGCAGCAGACTGCCTTGAGGTCGCCGCTCACTTAGCGACTGCAATAACCACAATTGCAGTGCATGGTGATCGCGATTGTCATGTTGCTCGCCCACGATCAGCCGTGAAGGCTTTTCCAACCGCTTAACCAATTCCTCTGCCGTGAGGGTCTGACCGCTGCGCAAGTCCCGGATCTCGCCGACAACCGGCGGCGGAGTCGAAACATGCTGACAGGCACTCAGCATCAGCAAGGCCAGCATCAAAATCCCACGCATGTTTTCACTCCATAAAAAACTCAGCGGGCGATGATCAGCGGATGCCCACGCTCCGGGTGTTGCTGCACGAGCACTTCCAGCCCGAACACGGCCTTGAGTGGCTCCGGGCGCAACACCTGCTCCGGAGTATCGAGCGCCACAGGGCGCCCGCCTTCGAGCAGTAACAGGCGATCACAATAGCGCGCTGCCAGGTTCAGATCATGCAGGATCACCAGCACCGCCGCGCCTCTATTGGCGAACTCGCGCACGGCTTGCAAAGTGGTGTGCTGATGAAGCGGGTCGAGCATCGACGTTGGCTCATCGAGCAACAACGTTTGCCCCGCTTCGCCCGGCCAGAGCTGCGCCAGAACCCGCGCCAGATGCGCCCGCTGACGTTCGCCACCGGACAAGGCCAGATAGCTGCGGCCACTCAAATGCCCGGCATCGGCTGCGTGTAATGCGGCGGCGACGATCTCGTCATCGCGGACCCGACCGCTTTGATGGGGTAAGCGGCCCATGCCGACCACCTCTTCGACACGAAAGGCGAAGTCCAGGGTCGACACCTGCGGCAATACCGCCAAACGCTGCGCTCGCGCCGTCCCCGCCCAATCGCTCAACTCGCGCTCGTCGAGCCAGACGCTGCCATGATGAGCCTGAAACTCGCCGCACAAGGCGCCGAGCAAGGTGCTTTTGCCGGCGCCGTTAGGTCCCAGCACACCGAGGACTTCGCCCGGTTTGAGCTCAAGCGTAATGTCCGCCAGGACAATCTTTCGGCCCCTACGGATTTGCAGATTTTGCGTTCGCAACATCAGGCACGCCCTCTGAGCAATAAATACAGAAAGAACGGCGCACCGATAAAAGCAGTGACGATCCCGATCGGCAATTCAGCCGGCGCCAGGGCCAGTCGCGCCACCAGATCGGCAAATAACAAAAGACTGGCACCCGCCAAGACTGACGCAGGCAACAGCACCCGATGATCCGGACCGGCCAGCAATCGCACCAGATGCGGCACCACCAGACCAACAAACCCAATCATCCCCGCCGCGGCCACTGCGGCACCGACACCCAACGCCGTGCAAAACACCAATTCACGCTTGAGCCCTTCGACATCGATGCCCAGGTGACCAGCCTCCGACTCACCCAGCAACAATGCATTCAAGGCCTTGGCCCGGCGCGGCAGCCACAGCGCCACGCCGGCACTGATCAGCAGCAACGGCCAGAGCCGCGAATAGCTGGCACCATTGAGGCTGCCCAGGTTCCAGAACGTCAGGGTGCGCAGCGTCGCGTCATCCGCCAGATAGGTGAACAACCCCACGGCGGAGCCGGCCAGCGCAGTCAACGCTATACCGGCCAACAGCATGGTCGCGACATTGGTCTGCCCGTTGCGCCGGCCCAGTCGATACACCAATGCCGTCACGCCGAGCCCGCCGAGAAACGCGCACAGCGATAACAGATACGGCCCGAAGGATTCAGGCAGGCCGCCGAACACAGAACCACCGACGATCGCAATCGCCGCGCCCAATGCCGCACCGCTGGAGACGCCGACCAGCCCCGGATCGGCCAGAGGATTACGAAACAACCCCTGCATCGCCACACCGGACAATGCCAACACCCCTCCCACAGCCAAACCCAACAAGGTTCGCGGCAAGCGAATCTGCCCGAGGATCAGCTCGGCCTGTTCCAGTCCATCGGGCGCGATCGGTACACCCACCAGCCGCAGGGCTGCACGCAAGGTGTCGAACAACGGCAAGCTCACCGGCCCAAGCGCCAACGACAGCCAGATGGCCAAGACACACAGCAGGATCAGACCAACGAATAAAGCGCGGGGTTTAACCAGGATGGTCATTGGCCGGTCGAACCGGGGTAGAAAGCGTCAGACAGCTTTTTCAACGCATCGGGTAGCCGTGGCCCCAAGCCCCCCACCAACAAAGTCGGATCAAGCTCCATGACTCGCCCGTCCTTGGCCGCGCGGGTCGAGGACAGGATCGGGTTCTCCTTGAACAACGCAGCACGTGCCGCATCGCCGGTCAGTGCCCGATCGGCAAATACCAGCACCTCGGGATCCAGGCTGACCAGGGATTCGACAGAAAAGGGTTTGTAGCCGGTATGCGTGGCCAGATTGTGCCCACCGGCCTGTTGCAGCAACCAATCGGCGGCGGTGTCCTTGCCGGCGATGAGCGGTTTACCGCCCGCGTGACCAAGCAACAACAGCACGCCCGGTGATTTTTCTTTCAACTGCGCCCGAGTGACCCGGATCTTTTGCTGATCGAGTTGCTGTTGATAAGTCTGAAACACCTGTGAGGCCTGATCTTCAGCGCCGAGCAACTTGCCCAAATGCTGCAAATTACCCTGCAAGGTCGGCAGATCCGGCTGGGCCGAGAACAGTTCGACCTGCACGCCTGCACTGCGAACCTGCGAAAGTACCGGTGGCGGTCCCATTTCCTCGGTGCCGACCAATATCTGCGGGCGTAAGCTCAAGATGCCCTCCGCCGACAACTGCCGCTGATACCCGATGCTGGGCAATGCCTTGAGGGATTCAGGGTGCTGACTGGTGGTGTCGACACCGACCAGTTTCGATTCACCGCCCAGCGCGCTGATCCACTCCGATAAAGCTCCCCCGGCACTGACCCAACGTTGTGGCAACTCGGCCGCTGCGGCGTTGTGGCTGACGAGGAGTCCGACACAGAGCGCAGCAACGCGGGTACTCAGGCGCATAAACAGCTTCCTTTAAGGGTTTTCCCGGGCATCGAGATGACAGGCCACGTATCCTTGGCGCCTGGCATCCGTAACCGAAGGGCAAGGCGGCCATTTGATAATTGTTTGCATTTGAACGTCAAGCTCGGACATATCCGGTCACGAGCCGCAGGACTTGAGGATAGACATGAAGTTTCTTTGCGCAGGCGTTGAGCTGGCCGATGCCAGCAGCCGCGGTTTCGACATCGACGGCCAAAAGCTCTTTGCCGTGCGCCGTGGCGGCCAGGTTTACGTCTACATCAATCGCTGCCCGCACCGTGGCGTCGGACTGGAATGGAAGCCCGACCAGTTTCTCGACCCCAGCAACAGCCTGATCCAGTGCGCGACCCACGGCGCACTGTTTCTGATCGAAGACGGCGAATGCGTCGCCGGCCCTTGTGCCGGTCAGTCCCTGACCACCATCGCCTGCCACGAAGACGGGCAAGGGATCTGGGTCAGTCTTTAGCCGTTCAGCAACACGTCCAGACGCCGATCGACCACCATTTCTTCGTGGGTCAAGTGCACGCCATAGGCCAGCACCTCGACCCCGCACGACACCGCCTCACGCAAGGCTGCGGCGTAGGCCGAATCGATTTCTTCTGCAGGACGCACGGCGTCGATGCCGGTGAGATTGACGCAATACAACTGCACCGCACGAATTCCGTCCCGGGCCAAATGGGCCAATTCGCGCAAATGCTTGGCCCCGCGCTGGGTCACCGCATCGGGAAACGCCGCCACCGAAGAACCATCGAAGCCCAAAGTGACGCTTTTGACTTCCACATAAGTCGGCCCGCTTGGGTAATCGAGGCGAAAATCGATGCGACTGCTCTCCTGACCGTAGGCTACTTCACGTTTCAGTTCAGTAAAGCCGTTCAGTTCAGGGATGACGCCGGCTCGCAGTGCCTCCTCGATCAAACCGTTGGCCCGCCCGGTGTTCACACAAAAAAAGCGTCCCTGCGGGGTTTCGCCGATTTCCCAGGTACCGGGCAACTTGCGCTTGGGGTCATTGGAACGGCTGAACCAGACCTGCCCGCCCTCAACTTGGCAATTGAGCATCGAGCCGGTGTTCGGGCAGTGAATAGTCAGCAACTCGCCGCTAACAGTTTCGATATCGGCGAGAAAACGCTTGTAACGACGAATCAAACGGCCTTCTTCGAGTGGAGGATGAAAACGCATCAGCCTTGCCAGCTCTTCAAGCCGCGCGCAATCCGCTCGACTGCTTCTTGTAGGCGCGGAAGACTTTGGGTGTAGGCAAACCGCACATGATGGCCGGCCTGATAACGACCGAAGTCCAGACCCGGAGTAATCGCCACGTATTCGGTTTCGAGGAAATGTCGGCAGAACGCGAAGGCATCACCGCCGAACTTGCTGATATCGGCATACAAGTAGAAGGCCCCTTCAGGCTCAACGGCGATACCAAAGCCCAACTCTCGCAGGGCTGGGAGCAGGAAATCCCGACGACGGCCGAATTCGGCGCGACGTTCTTCCAGAATGCTGATCGTGGCCGGTTCGAAGCAGGCCAGAGCGGCGTGCTGAGCCATACTCGGGGCGCTGATGTAGAGGTTCTGGGCGAGTTTTTCCAGCTCACCGACCGCTGCTTCAGGCGCCACCAGCCAACCCAGTCGCCATCCCGTCATGCCGAAATACTTGGAAAAACTATTCAGTACAAAGGCACTGTCATCGACTTCCAGCACGCTGGCCGCATCAGTGCCATAGGTCAGACCGTGATAGATCTCATCCACCACCAGATGACCGTGACGCTCCTTGATCGCAGCCGACAGGCCCGCCAGCTCATCGCGGGTCAGGATCGTCCCGGTCGGGTTCGCTGGCGATGCCACCAACGCACCGACGCTGTCGTGATCCCAATGGCGTGCAATCAGGTCCGGCGTCAGTTGATAGCGCACGTCTGGACCGACCGGCACCAGTTGCGCTGCGCCTTCCACCAGCCGCAAAAAGTGCCGGTTGCACGGGTATCCCGGGTCCGCCAGCAGCCAGTGCTTGCCCGGATCCACCAACAAGGCGCTGGCCAGCAGCAGCGCACCGGAACCGCCAGGCGTGATGAGGATTCGCTGCGGATCGATGTTCAAACCGTAACGTTGCTGATAAAAGCCGGCAATGGCCTCACGCAACTCGGGAATGCCACGCGCGGCGGTGTAACGGGTCTTCCCCGCCGTCAATGCGGCCTGGCCGGCCTGAATGATCGGCTCGGCGGTGGTGAAGTCGGGTTCGCCGATTTCCAGGTGGATCACGTCGTGACCAGCGGCTTGCAGTTCATTGGCCCGCGCCAGCAGCGCCATGACATGAAAAGGTTCGATCGCGCGACTGCGGGCACTGTAGGACTGAGCCATTAGCCTTCCTTCAACGGGGAAAAAAACCAATTCTACCCAAGCGCAGGAACGAGCGAGAACCTAAAGCGGTCAGACCGTTATAACGCGGATCTCAAACGACTCAAGCGTGTGTCCCAGGTTTGACTAAAATCAATAATTGATCAGGTCTCCAGCGCCACCAGACAAGGCTTTGCAATCATTTGCAAGCACAGCGGGCCACTACCTCGACATCCGGGAGTAGCGCGGTCCGATTTGATCTGGTAAGTTCGCCCGCTTGCAGCCGCAGGGCCGGCAGGTGTCGGTGATGGAGCAATCCTGCGCAATGGATTACAAGAGTAGAGGCGGTCCATTTCATGCCCACCCAAGCAAAGCAGCAAAACCAGTCGATCAGCGGCTTCGAACCCTACAAAGAAGTAAAGGGCGAGGAATACATGGGCAAGCCCATGCGCGCTCACTTCACCAAGATCCTGAATAAGTGGAAACAGGACTTGATGCAGGAAGTCGACCGTACGGTTGATCACATGAAAGACGAAGCAGCCAACTTCCCGGACCCGGCAGACCGTGCCAGCCAGGAAGAAGAATTCAGCCTCGAGCTGCGTGCCCGCGACCGCGAGCGCAAGTTGATCAAAAAGATCGACAAGACGCTGCAACTGATCGAAGACGAAGAATATGGCTGGTGCGAGTCCTGCGGCGTCGAAATCGGCGTCAAGCGACTGGAAGCCCGCCCTACCGCCGATATGTGCGTTGACTGCAAGACCCTGGCGGAAATCAAGGAAAAGCAAGTCGGCAAGTAATCTCGACTTGAACGAAAAACGGAGCGTGCGAACGCTCCGTTTTTGTTTCTGACGCTTTTTGACTTTAAGCTTTTTGACTTTAAATAGCCGCCATGACCGCCATCGCCTCCCCCACCTACATCGGGCGCTTCGCCCCCACACCCAGTGGACATCTGCATTTCGGTTCGCTGGTCGCAGCGCTGGCCTCGTACCTCGACGCGCGCTCGGTGGGTGGCCGCTGGCTGATGCGTATGGAGGATCTCGATCCACCACGGGAAGAGCCCGGCGCTCAAGCGGCCATTCTCAAGGCGCTGGAAAGCTACGGTTTCGAGTGGGATGGCGAAATGGTCCGACAGAGTGACCGGCATGATGCCTACGCCGAAGTCCTCAATCGCCTGTTCAATCACGGCCTGGCCTACGCGTGCACCTGTTCACGCAAAACACTTGCGCCCTACCACGGGATTTATCCAGGGTTGTGCCGCAACGCAGGTCATGACACTAAAGATGCTGCGATTCGCCTGCGTGTCCCCGAGCTGGAATATCACTTCATCGACCGGGTGCAAGGCGAATACCGCCAACACCTGGGCCGGGAAGTCGGCGATTTCGTGATTCGTCGCCGCGACGGGCTCTACGCCTATCAACTGGCGGTGGTGCTGGACGACGCCTGGCAAGGCATTACCGATATCGTCCGCGGCGCCGATCTGCTCGACTCCACACCGCGCCAGCTCTACTTGCAAGAACTGCTTGGCCTGCCGCAACCGCGCTATCTGCATATCCCGCTAATCACCCAGCCCGATGGCAACAAGCTCGGCAAGTCCTATCGTTCGCCGCCGTTGACCGAAGATCAGGCGACCCCTTTGTTGCTGCGTGCGTTGCGCGCATTGGGGCAGAATCCCGGTGCCGAACTGGCTTACGCCACACCACGGGAAGTGCTGAACTGGGGCATCGCCCACTGGGATGCAGTGTTGATCCCGCGCACACTCAACCTGCCCGAAGCACAACTACAGTGATCACACTTGCAGTGGCGCGCCCATCCGTTACCATCGCCGCACGTTTTCGGGCACGCGCATAAAAAAGAGAGGCCGGGATGTACATCTATCGCTTGGTCCTGCTCCTGGTAGTGGGGATTTATCTATTTTCCCCGGCCATCATGGATTGGTGGATCGACGCCACTGGCGCCTGGTATCGCCCTTATCTGCTCTGGCTGATTCTGATCGTCGTGACCTTCATCCTGCAGAGCCAAAAAGATGCCGATGAGCTTTAGCCTGACCCAGATGATCCTGATCAGCGCCGCCTACCTGGCGGTGCTGTTCGGCGTAGCCTGGGTCAGCGAACGGGGCATGATCCCCCGGGCGATCATTCGCCACCCGCTGACGTACACCCTGTCGCTGGGCGTGTATGCCAGTGCGTGGGCGTTTTACGGCACGGTGGGCCTGGCCTATCAATACGGCTACGGATTTTTGTCCAGCTATCTGGGCGTCTCCGGCGCATTTCTGCTGGCACCGGTGCTTTTGTATCCGATCCTGAAAATCACCCGCACGTATCAGCTGTCTTCGCTGGCCGATCTGTTCGCCTTCCGCTTCCGCAGCACCTGGGCCGGCGCACTGACCACGATCTTCATGCTGATCGGCGTGCTGCCGTTGCTGGCGTTGCAGATTCAGGCGGTGGCCGACTCCATCGGCATCCTCACCCGCGAGCCGGTACAACATCGCGTAGCCCTGAGCTTCTGCGCACTGATTACGCTGTTCACGATTTTCTTCGGTTCCCGCCACATTGCCACCCGCGAGAAACACGAAGGCCTGGTGTTCGCGATTGCTTTCGAGTCGGTGATCAAGCTGATCGCCATCGGCGGCGTTGGTCTCTATGCGCTGTATGGCGTGTTCGACGGCCCGCAACAGCTGGAACTGTGGCTGCTGCAAAACCAGACCGCGCTCGCCGCTTTGCACACGCCATTGCAGGAAGGCCCATGGCGCACGCTGCTGCTGGTGTTCTTCGCTTCGGCGATTGTGATGCCGCACATGTACCACATGACGTTTACCGAAAACCTCAACCCGCGCTCGCTGGTCAGTGCGAGCTGGGGCTTGCCGCTGTTCCTGCTGTTGATGAGCCTGGCGGTACCGCTGATTCTCTGGGCCGGACTGAAACTGGGCGCCACCACCAACCCGGAATATTTCACGCTGGGCATTGGTATCGCGGCCAACAGCAAGGCTTTGGCGCTATTGGCCTATATCGGCGGATTGTCGGCGGCCAGCGGTTTGATCATTGTCACCACCCTGGCCCTGTCCGGGATGGCGCTGAACCATTTGGTACTGCCGCTCTATCAGCCGCCAGCCGAAGGCAATATCTACCGCTGGCTGAAATGGACCCGCCGGGGGCTGATCGTCGCGATCATCATGGCCGGTTACGGTTTCTACCTTCTGCTGGGCGCGGAACAGGATCTGGCGAATCTGGGCATCGTCGCCTTTGTCGCCACCCTGCAGTTCCTGCCGGGCGTGCTGTCGGTACTGTACTGGCCGACCGCCAACCGCCGTGGTTTCATCGCCGGTTTGCTCGCGGGGATTCTGGTGTGGCTGGTGACCATGCTGCTGCCGCTGGTCGGCAATCTGCAAGGCTTCTACATACCGCTGCTGAACATGATCTACGTGCTGGACGACACCAGTTGGCACATGGCAGCGATCGCCTCGCTGGCTGCCAACGTGCTGATGTTTACCCTGATTTCGCTGTTCACCAACGCCAGCAGCGAAGAGGCCAGCGCCGCCGAAGCCTGTGCCGTGGACAACGTGCGCCGGCCGCAACGCCGCGAACTGCACGCCGCCTCACCTCAGGAGTTCGCCACACAGCTTGCAAAACCATTGGGTGCGAAAGCGGCGCAGAAAGAAGTCGAACAGGCCCTGCGCGATCTCTACCTGCCTTTCGATGAGCGCCGGCCTTACGCCTTGCGCCGCTTGCGCGACCGTATCGAAGCCAACCTCTCCGGCCTGATGGGGCCGAGCGTGGCTCAGGACATGGTCGAAACATTCCTGCCTTATAAGGCCGGCGGCGAAAACTACGTCACCGAAGACATCCACTTCATCGAAAGTCGCCTCGAGGATTACCACTCGCGCCTGACCGGGCTTGCCGCCGAACTCGATGCCCTGCGCCGCTATCACCGCCAGACCTTGCAGGAATTGCCAATGGGCGTCTGCTCGTTGGCCAAGGATCAGGAAATCCTCATGTGGAACAAAGCCATGGAGGAGCTGACCGGGATTGCCGCGCAGCGGGTGGTCGGATCGCGACTGAGCACCATTGCCGATCCCTGGAAAGAGCTGCTGCAAGGCTTCATCAATCTGCCGGACGAGCATTTACACAAACAGCACCTGGCCCTCGACGGCCAGACCCGCTGGCTTAACTTGCACAAAGCGGCGATCGACGAACCGCTCGCACCGGGTAACAGTGGCTTGGTACTGCTGGTGGAAGACCTGACCGAAACCCAGATGCTCGAAGACAAACTGGTGCACTCCGAGCGCTTGGCCAGCATCGGTCGACTGGCCGCCGGCGTGGCCCATGAAATCGGCAACCCGATCACCGGCATCGCCTGTCTGGCGCAGAACCTGCGCGAAGAGCGCGAAGAAGACAGCGAATTGAAGGAAATCAGCGGGCAGATCCTGGAGCAGACCAAACGCGTGTCGCGCATCGTTCAGTCACTGATGAGCTTCGCCCACGCCGGCAGTCATCAGCACAGCGACGAGCCCGTCTGTCTGGCGGAAGTGGCCCAGGATGCCATCGGTTTGCTGGCCCTGAACCGACGCAATTTCGAAGTGCAGTTCTACAACCTGTGCGATCCCGATCACTGGGTCGAAGGCGACCCGCAACGGCTTGCACAAGTATTGATCAACTTGCTCTCAAACGCCCGCGACGCCTCGCCTCCCGGAAGTGCGGTGCGGGTCAAAAGCGAAGCCGGCGAACACACGGTCGACTTGATCGTGGAAGACGAAGGCAGCGGTATTCCGAAGAACATCATGGATAGATTGTTCGAACCTTTCTTCACCACCAAGGATCCTGGCGAAGGCACCGGTCTGGGCCTTGCACTGGTCTATTCCATCGTTGAAGAGCATTATGGACAAATCACCATCGACAGCCCGGCTGATGTTCAAAGCCAACGCGGCACCCGTATCCGGGTGACCTTGCCGCGTCATGTCGAAGCGACGTCCGCTGTGAACTGAGACCGTCGAGAGTATCGAATCAATGCCGCACATTTTGATCGTCGAAGACGAAACAATTATCCGCTCCGCCTTGCGCCGCCTGCTGGAACGTAACCAGTACCAGGTCAGCGAAGCCGGTTCAGTGCAGGAAGCACAAGAACGCTTCACCATTCCCACGTTCGACCTGATCGTCAGCGACCTGCGTCTGCCTGGCGCGCCTGGCACCGAGTTGATCAAACTCGGCCAGGGCACTCCGGTGCTGATCATGACCAGCTACGCCAGCCTGCGTTCGGCGGTCGACTCGATGAAGATGGGTGCGGTGGATTACATCGCCAAGCCTTTCGATCACGATGAAATGCTGCAAGCCGTCGCGCGAATCCTGCGTGACCGTCAAGCAGTGCAAGCCAGCGGTGAGCCGGTCGCCGGTAAAGCCGGTAATGGCGCCGCGAAACCGGGCGCCAGCAACAACAACGGCGAAATCGGCATCATCGGCTCCTGCCCGCCTATGCAGGATCTGTACAGCAAGATCCGCAAGGTCGCGCCAACCGACTCCAATGTCCTGATCCAGGGCGAATCCGGCACTGGTAAAGAACTGGTGGCGCGCGCCCTGCACAATTTGTCCAAACGCGCCAAGGCGCCGATGATTTCGGTGAACTGCGCAGCCATTCCGGAAAGCCTGATCGAGTCCGAACTGTTCGGCCACGAAAAAGGCGCGTTCACTGGCGCCAGCGCCGGGCGTGCCGGCCTGGTAGAAGCCGCCGACGGCGGCACCTTGTTCCTCGACGAAATCGGCGAACTGCCACTGGAAGCCCAGGCCCGCCTGCTGCGCGTGCTGCAGGAAGGTGAAATTCGTCGTGTGGGTTCGGTGCAGTCACAGAAAGTCGATGTGCGCCTGATTGCCGCGACTCACCGGGACCTCAAGAGCCTGGCGAAGATCGGCCAGTTCCGTGAAGACTTGTATTACCGTCTTCACGTGATCGCCCTGAAACTGCCGGCCCTGCGCGAGCGCGGCGCCGACGTCAACGAAATTGCCAACGCGTTCCTGGCGCGGCAGAGCGCGCGGGTCAACCGCACCGACCTGAAGTTCGCCCCGGATGCCGAGCAGGCCATTCGTCATTACTCCTGGCCGGGTAACGTTCGGGAGTTGGAAAACGCCGTAGAGCGTGCCGTCATCCTGTGCGAGAGCCCGGAGATTTCCGCCGAGCTGCTGGGGATCGACATCGAACTGAGCGATCTGGACGATGACGATTTCATCGGCCTGCCCCCACAACAGGGCAGCGCCACCGGTAACAATAGCCATGAGCCGACCGAAGACCTGTCACTGGAAGATTACTTCCAGCACTTCGTTCTCGAGCATCAGGACCACATGACCGAAACCGAGTTGGCGCGCAAACTCGGTGTCAGTCGCAAATGCCTGTGGGAACGCCGTCAGCGCCTGGGCATTCCGCGGCGCAAGACCGGAGTGGCCAGCGAGAGCTGAACCGTGCCTGTCTGATGCGCGAGTAACACGTCACCTTGTGAAAAAACTGTTACCTCAGCTTTTTCACGTAACAGAAGCCGGGGCTTACGGTAACGAAGCCCCGGTTTTTTTTGGCCTCTAAAAACCTCACCAGCTAGCCTAACCCCTTGTTTTACTGGGCCTCACAAAAGTTGGCACGCACCCTGCTATATGTTTGGTACAAGAACAATAACAAGCAATGCACAAGACAATAAAAATAAGACGTATCGACTCACGCACAATAAAAACAAGACGGCGAGAGGCGCAGCTAACTGATTCTTTTGGAGAGGCGTTGTATTTGGGGCTTGCCCCACGACCAGGCCGAGAACAACAAAAACTGTCACAAGACAGAGCCTGAACTGGTTGGATCGCAAGATCACTGCAACACAGCGACCAAAGCAATCCGTTTGCTCTTGGCTCCCGATTGGGAGGGTCATGAAGGAAAAACTTCATGGCGAGGGCACTCAACAAAAACAAGAAGCCCGAATCAAAAATAAAAATAGAGCACGCAACTACTTTCTTGGGGAGCTTCGGCTCCCCTTGTAGTTTCTGCGATTCGGCATTCACGCTGCCCCTGTAGCTGCCGAGCCTGCGAGGCTGCGTTCGACTACGCAGTAGTCGCAATATGGGCAACCGACTTTCTCCTGACACACCGCAATCTCAGGTTTTACGACGGCTTCGTCCGAACGCGGCCCGCACCGAACGCAGCCTCGCGCTGCTCGGCAGCTGCTACATGCCTATGCGTACCAGCCCCTGCTTCAAGCGCTTGCGCAGCTTCCTACACCATCCCCCGACTAAATGCTAGAATCCCCGCCCATCATGCGGTCATTCTTCGTTTTGGCCGAACATTCCTTCAAACAGTGCATCCCATGCTGAAGAAGCTGTTCCAGTCATTCCGTTCTCCCAAGCGTCATACGCAACACATTCGCAGCACGCCTGAAGTGCTCAACAGCGGCCAACATTCGCTGCAAAAGGCCCAGTTCAGTCGCTACGCGGTGAACATCGTCGAACGCCTGCAGAACGCCGGTTATCAGGCTTACCTGGTCGGCGGCTGTGTGCGTGACATGCTGCTCGGCATCACGCCGAAAGATTTCGACGTCGCCACCAGTGCCACGCCTGAACAGGTTCGGGCCGAATTCCGCAACGCGCGGATCATCGGTCGACGCTTCAAGCTGGTGCATATTCACTTCGGCCGCGAAATCATTGAAGTCGCGACCTTCCGCGCCAATCACCCGCAAAGCGATGAAGAGGAAGACAGCAACCAGTCCTCGCGCAACGAGAGCGGGCGCATCCTGCGCGATAACGTCTACGGCACGCTGGAAGAAGACGCGCAACGCCGCGACTTCACCATCAACGCCTTGTATTACGATCCGGTCAGCGAGCGCATCCTCGACTACGCCAACGGCGTACACGACATCCGCAATCACCTGATTCGCCTGATCGGCGATCCGAAGCAACGCTACCAGGAAGATCCGGTACGGATGCTGCGAGCCGTGCGTTTCGCCGCCAAGCTGAATTTCGGCATCGAAAAACACAGCGCCGCGCCAATCCGTGAACTGGCGCCGATGCTGCGCGAGATTCCATCGGCCCGCCTGTTCGAAGAAGTACTCAAGCTGTTCCTCTCCGGCCATGCCGCGGACACCTTCGAGATGCTGGTCGACCTGCAGCTGTTCGATCCGCTGTTCCCGGCCAGTGCCGAGGCGCTGGAATACAACCCGACGTACACCCACACGCTGATCAGCGAAGCGTTGATCAACACCGATCTGCGGATCAAACAGAACAAACCGGTGACCCCGGCGTTCCTGTTTGCGGCGCTGCTTTGGCCTGCCCTGCCGGCTCGTGTATTGCGCTTGCAAGAACGTGGCATGCCGCCGATTCCGGCCATGCAGGAAGCCGCTCATGAACTGATCGCCGAACAGTGCCAGCGCATCGCGATTCCGAAACGCTTCACCATGCCGATCCGCGAGATCTGGGACATGCAAGAGCGTCTGCCACGCCGCAGCGGCAAGCGCGCCGACCTGTTGCTGGACAACCCGCGGTTCCGTGCCGGTTACGACTTCCTGCTGCTGCGCGAAAGCGCCGGCGAGCAGACCGATGGCCTGGGCGAATGGTGGACGGACTATCAGGACGCCAACGACAGCGAACGTCGCGACATGATCCGCGACCTCAGCGGCAAGGACGACGGCACCGGAGCTCCACGCAAACGTCGCCGCAGCGGTGGCGCCAAGCGCAAACGCACCGCCGGCGCACCGAGCGCGACGGGCGAGTAATCCATGGAACGCATCTACATCGGCATGGGCAGCAATCTGGCTGCCCCCGCCGAACAATTGCGCAGCGCCGTCGAGGCGCTGACGCAGTTGCCGCAAACCGAACTGATCGGGGTTTCCGCGTTTTATCAGAGCGACTCGCTGCTGCCCGGCCAACCGCGTTACACCAACGCGGTTGCCGCCCTCGACAGCACACTCCCGCCACTTGAGCTGCTGGATGCGCTGCAAGCCATCGAGAACGGACAGGGCCGCGAGCGCCTTGAACGTTGGGGGCCGCGTACGCTGGATCTCGACATCGTACTGTTCGGTGATCGGCTGATCGATGAACCTCGCCTCAAGGTGCCTCACTACCATATGCAGGAACGAGCTTTCGTTCTCTATCCACTGGCCGAACTGGCGCCTGCGGATTTGCGTCTCGCTGATGGTCGAAGCCTGAAGGAATTACTCGCGAGCTGCCCGTTCGTCGGGCTGGAACGCCTTTCCAAAAATTGACAAAAATCTCCTGTGGGAGCGAGCCTGCTCGCGAAAGCGACCTCATATTCACCATTTCCGTTGAATGTCAGATCGCTTTCGCGAGCAGGCTCGCTCCCACAATGGTTTGTGTCGCCTCAAAGATCCGCAGCAGCAAAAAGTTGCTGAATCGCATCAGTTACCCCGGTAACACCCCTGGCGTAACAATGCGGTAACACACGCAATTGACTTCCCGAGTTCTCCTCACGACTATAGGCGTCCCGCTGCCGCCAACACGGCGTTGAAGGGCGCAATCCAGGCCTTAAAAGCACGACAACAGACCGTGCGCCTGTATTTAACGAAGAATCACGCGCGTTACTCGCAGTAGTTTCCACAGCGCCTGAATGAGGAACTTTTCATGCCAGCCATCACCCTGACCACTCTGCAAGGTCTCAAGCAAAAAGGTGAAAAAATCACCATGCTGACCTGCTATGACGCGACCTTCGCCCACGCCTGCAATGAGGCTGGTGTCGAAGTACTGCTGGTGGGCGACTCCCTTGGCATGGTTTTGCAAGGTCACGACAGCACCCTGCCGGTCACCACCGCGGAAATGGCTTACCACGTGGCGTCCGTCAAACGCGGTAACACCGATGCGTTGATCCTCGCCGACCTGCCCTTCATGGCCTACGCCACCACCGAACAAGCCATGACCAACAGTGCCCTGTTGATGCAGGCGGGTGCGCACATGGTCAAGGTTGAAGGTGCGCTGTGGCTGGCGGAATCGATCCGTCTGCTGGCCGAACGCGGTATCCCGGTGTGCGCCCACATGGGGCTGACACCGCAATCGGTGAATATCCTCGGCGGTTACAAAGTCCAGGGCCGTAGCGAAAACCAGGCACGCCAGATGCGCGCCGATGCCATCGCGCTGGAGCAGGCGGGTGCATCCATGTTGCTGCTCGAGTGCGTACCGAGCGAACTGGCTCAGGAAATTACCCAGGCTGTGGGCATTCCGGTAATCGGTATCGGTGCCGGCAGTGGCACCGACGGCCAGGTATTGGTTCTGCACGACATGCTCGGCCTGTCGATCACTGGCCGTGTGCCGAAGTTCGTGAAGAACTTCATGGCCGGGCAACAAAACATTCAAGCGGCGCTTGGTGCGTACGTCACTGAAGTCAAAGCGGCGACTTTCCCTGGTATCGAACACGGATTCTCTGCATGAACACCGTAAAAACCGTACGCGAATTGCGGGCCGCCGTGGCCCGTGCCCGTGGCGAAGGCAAGCGAATCGGCTTCGTGCCGACCATGGGCAACCTGCACAGCGGTCATGTTGCACTGGTGACCAAAGCCACCCAACGGGTGGATTTCGTGGTCGCGAGCATTTTCGTCAATCCGTTGCAGTTCGGCGCCGGCGAAGACCTCGACAAGTATCCGCGCACCCTCGCAGCCGATCAGGAGAAACTGCTCCAGGCTGGTTGCCACTTGCTGTTCGCGCCCACCGTTGAAGAAATGTATCCCGACGGCATGGTCGGCCAGACCCGCGTCAGCGTTCCCCAACTCTCCGAAGGCCTCTGCGGCGCCAGCCGTCCCGGGCATTTCGAAGGTGTGGCGACGGTGGTCACCAAGCTGTTCAACATGGTCCAGCCGGACCTGGCGATCTTCGGCCAGAAAGACTTCCAGCAACTGGCGGTGATCCGCGCCCTGGTGCATGACCTGAACATGCCGATCCAGATTATCGGCGAACCGACGGTTCGTGCAGCCGATGGCCTGGCGCTGTCGTCGCGCAATGGTTTCCTCAGCGAAGAACAGCGGGCCGTTGCGCCGTTTGTGTATCGCGGTTTGAGCCAGATTGCCGACGCGATCAAACAGGGCGAACGGGATTTCCCCGCCGTAATCAGCGCGCAGATCAAGCAGCTTGAAACGGCTGGTTTGCGTCCTGATTATCTGGAGATTCGCCATGCGCTGACCTTGCGCCCGGCAACTGCGCAAGATCGGGATCTGGTGATTCTGGTGGCGGCGTTCCTGGGTACAACGCGGTTGATCGATAACCTGCATCTGAACCTCGACGCTGCGGTTTAAACGGCAAGATCAAAGAATAAACAACAAGATCAAAAACTGAACGGCTAGATCAAAAGATCGCAGCCTACGGCAGCTCCTACGCGCCTGTGGGCGCTGCCCGCCGTTCGATTCCGACCTGGGGAAACACTCATGCACGCCATCATGCTCAAAGCCAAGCTGCATCGCGCCGAAGTCACCCACGCTGTACTCGATTACGAAGGTTCTTGCGCCATCGACGGCGAATGGCTGGACCTGTCCGGCATTCGTGAGTACGAACAGATCCAGATCTACAACGTCGACAATGGTGAACGCTTCACCACCTACGCGATTCGTGGCGAAGAAGGCTCGCGCATGATCTCGGTCAACGGTGCCGCAGCGCACAAGGCTAAAGTGGGTGACCGCGTGATCATCTGCGCATACGCCCACTACAGCGAAGCCGAGTTGCTCAACTTCAAGCCACGCATGCTCTACATGGCGCCGGGTAATGAACTGAGCCATACCAGCAATGCCATTCCGGTTCAGGTCGCCTGATCCAGTCTTAGCCCCTCCCCTTCCGTTTGTCGGACCGTTCCCTGCTCGATGTATAAAAAAGTACCGGGAACGGGTCAGACAAAGTCAAGACAGATCGCAGCGCGAGGTTTACTGTATTCGCCCTGTGTCATGAAATCGTGTCGACGCAGTTAACCGGACGCCCACCCACAGCGCTCCGGTATTTTTAGTGTTCAAAAGGCCGTTCAAGTAAAAAGGAAACCCGCAGCGATGGCGTATTACCGCACCCCTCAAGACGTTACCGCTCTGCCCGCCTGGCAAGCGTTGAATGACCACCGCCAAGCCATGCAGGATTTCAGCATGCGCGAAGCCTTTAATGCCGATCCGCAGCGCTTTACCCAATTCACCCTCAGCAGCTGCGGCCTGTTTCTCGACTACTCGAAGAACCTGATCAACGCCCAGACCCGCAATCTGCTGGTGGGCCTGGCCAACGAAGTCGACCTCCAGGGCGCGATCAAAGCGCTGTTCGAAGGCGAAATCGTCAACTCCTCCGAAGGTCGCCCGGCCTTGCACACCGCCCTGCGCCGTCCGGTCGGCGACAAGCTGAAGGTCAACGGCGTCAACGTGATGCCGGAAGTGCACAAGGTCCTGAACCAGATCACCGACCTCGTGGGCCGTATCCACGACGGTTTGTGGCGCGGCTACTCCGAGAAGCCGATCACTGACGTGGTGAACATCGGCATCGGTGGCTCGTTCCTCGGCCCGGAGCTGGTCTCCGAAGCACTGCTGTCCTACGCTCAGAAAGGCGTGCGCTGCCATTACCTGGCGAACATCGACGGCAGTGAGTTCCACGAACTGACCATGAAACTGCGCGCCGAAACCACGCTGTTCATCGTTTCGTCGAAATCCTTCAACACCCTCGAAACCCTGAAGAATGCCCAGGCCGCACGTGCCTGGTACCTGGCTCAGGGTGGTTCGGAAGCCGAGCTGTACCGTCACTTCATCGCCGTCTCCAGCAACAATGCAGCGGCGGTGGCATTCGGGATCCGCGAAGAAAACATCTTCCCTATGTGGGACTGGGTTGGCGGCCGTTACTCGCTGTGGTCGGCCATCGGTTTGCCGATTGCCCTGGCCATCGGCATGTCGAACTTCAAGGAACTGCTGTCCGGTGCCTACACCATGGACCAGCATTTCCAGAGCGCGCCCTTCGACCAGAACATGCCGGTGTTGCTGGCGTTGCTCGGCGTCTGGTACGGCAACTTCTGGGGTGCACAGAGCCACGCGATCCTGCCGTACGACCACTACCTGCGCAACATCACCAAGCACTTGCAACAGTTGGACATGGAATCCAACGGCAAGAGCGTGCGTCAGGACGGCACTCCAGTGTCCACCGACACAGGCCCGGTGATCTGGGGCGGCGTCGGCTGCAACGGTCAGCATGCGTATCACCAGTTGCTGCACCAGGGCACCCAACTGATCCCGGCCGACTTCATCGTGCCGATCGTCAGCTTCAACCCGGTGTCCGACCACCACCAGTGGCTGTATGCCAACTGCCTGTCGCAAAGCCAGGCGCTGATGCTGGGCAAGACCCTTGCCGAAGCCGAAGCCGAGTTGCGCGACAAGGGCATGAGCGAAGAAGAGGTGCACAAAATCGCACCGCAAAAGGTGATCCCGGGCAACCGTCCAAGCAACACCTTGGTGGTTGAGCGCATCAGCCCGCGCCGTCTCGGCGCATTGGTGGCGATGTACGAGCACAAAGTCTTTGTGCAAAGCGTGATCTGGGGCATCAACGCCTTCGACCAATGGGGCGTGGAGCTGGGTAAAGAGCTCGGTAAAGGCGTCTACAACCGCCTGGTCGGCAGCGAAGAAACCCCGGCTGACGATGCTTCGACCCAAGGCCTGATCAACTACTTCCGCGGTCGTCACCGCGGGTGATAGGCTGAAGGGGCGGCTTACCCGCCCCTTCTATTTGCAGCATCGACAGTTCCACGGCACCGGGTTTACCGCAAAATCGGTGGCGTGCGCTATCACTGTAGGAGCTGCCGAAGGTTGCGATCTTTTGATTTTGATTGTTAAAAACAAGATCAAAAGATCGCAGCCTTCGGCAGCTCCTACGAGGGTCGCGCAGCTCCCCTCTTGTCGCAAAACAAGAATAAGGAACCGTCATGTTCGATATCAGCACGTTCCCCCAAGCCGATGCCGTCCGCCGGGCTGCACAGTTAAGTCAGGACGACTACACGCGCCTGTACCGCCAATCCATCGACCACCCCAGCACCTTCTGGGCTGAACAGGCCACACGCTTTCTCGACTGGAGTACGCCGTGGGATACCGTCCAGCGCTATAACCTGAAAACCGGTGAGGCGAGCTGGTTCGCCGGCGGAAAGTTAAATGTCAGTTACAACTGCATCGACCGCCACCTGGAAAAGCGCGGCGATCAAATCGCGATCATCTGGGAAGGCGACGACCCTGCCGAATCCGCGCAGATCACCTACAAAAAACTTCATCACAACGTCTGTCGCCTGGCCAACGTGCTCAAAAGCCGTGGCGTGAAGAAAGGCGACCGCGTGTGCATCTACATGCCGATGATCCCCGAAGCCGCCTACGCCATGCTCGCCTGCACGCGCATTGGTGCGGTGCATTCGGTGGTGTTCGGTGGTTTCTCTCCGGACTCTGCGCGTGACCGGATTCTCGATGCCGACTGCCGCACCGTGATCACCGCCGATGAAGGCGTGCGCGGCGGTAAAGTCGTGCCGCTCAAGCAGAAGGTCGACAAGGCGCTGCAAAGTTGCCCGAACGTGAGCACCGTCATCGTGGTCGAGCGCACTCAGGGCGAAGTGGACTGGGTTGACGGTCGGGACATCTGGTATCACCAGGCGCTGCGCGACGTCAGCGACGATTGTCCGCCTGAACCGATGGACGCCGAAGACCCGCTGTTTATCCTCTACACCTCTGGCAGCACCGGCAAACCCAAAGGCGTGCTGCACACCACCGGCGGCTACCTGCTGCAAGCGGCGATGACCTTCAAGTACGTGCTCGACTACCGCGACGACGAAGTCTTCTGGTGCACCGCCGATGTCGGCTGGGTCACCGGCCACAGCTACATCGTCTACGGTCCGCTGGCCAACGGCGCGACCACGCTGATCTTCGAAGGCGTGCCGAGCTACCCGAGCAGCTCGCGCTTCTGGCAGGTGATCGACAAGCACCATGTGAACATTTTCTATACCGCCCCGACCGCCCTGCGTTCCCTGATGCGTGAAGGTCCCGAACCGTTGAAGGAAACTTCCCGCGCGAGCCTCAGATTACTCGGCAGTGTCGGTGAGCCGATCAACCCGGAAGCGTGGGAGTGGTACTTCAATGCTGTCGGCGAACAGCGTTGTCCGATCGTCGATACCTGGTGGCAGACCGAAACCGGCGGCATCATGCTCAGCCCGTTGGTCAGCGCTCAAAGGATCAAACCCGGTTGCGCCACGCAACCGATGTTCGGCGTGCAACCGGTGTTGCTCGATGAAGTAGGCAAGGAAATCAAAGGCGCCGGCAGCGGTGTGCTGGCGATCAAATCCAGCTGGCCGGCGCAGATCCGCAGTGTCTATGGCGACCCGCAACGAATGGTCGACACCTACTTCAAGCCCTACCCCGGTTACTACTTCACCGGCGACGGCGCCCGGCGCGATGAGGATGGCGATTATTGGATCACCGGGCGCATCGACGACGTGATCAACGTTTCCGGGCACCGCATCGGCACCGCGGAAGTGGAAAGCGCGCTCGTGCTGCACGACAGCATCGCCGAAGCGGCGGTGGTCGGTTACCCGCACGACGTCAAGGGTCAGGGCATCTACGCCTTCGTCACCCCCATGAAAGGCACCGAGCCCAGTGACGAACTGAAGAAAGCATTGCTCGCCCACGTCAGCGAGGAAATCGGCAGCTTCGCCAAACCGGACCTGATCCAGTGGGCGCCGGCCTTGCCGAAAACCCGTTCGGGCAAGATCATGCGGCGCATTCTGCGCAAGATCGCCTGCAACGAACTGGACAGCCTGGGTGACACCTCGACGCTGGCTGATCCAAGCGTGGTCCAGGGCTTGATCGACAAACGTCTGAACCAATAACCCCGGCGCGGCCACCACTGGCCGCGCGTTTTTTTCCCCCACTGAGTTGCCATGGAATTCATCCGTACCCGCATCGAAACCCAACTCATGAGCCTGACCGGTCTGTCCCTCGGCAAGCTCGACCTGGAAAACCCCAAAGGCGATCCCGGCCTGTTCGGTCCCGATTCGGTGAGCTGGCAAGTCCACGGCGACTTCAGCAGCATGCTGATTGGCGGCATCAGTGCGCTGATGCTGCAAGCCTTGCATCCGCTGGCCTTGGCCGGAGTCTGGGATCACTCGAATTTTCGCGAAGACATGATCGGCCGATTGCGCCGCACCAGTCAGTTCATCTCCGGGACTACGTTCGGTTCGCGCAAAGACGCCGACTGGCTGATCGAGAAAGTCCGCACCATTCACCTGCAAGTGGTCGGTACCGCGCCGGATGGCCGGCCTTACGCCGCCAGCGATCCCGACTTGCTGACGTGGGTGCACGTGGCCGAGGTCAGCAACTTCCTCGCCGCGCATTTGCGCTATCGCAATCCACACTTGTCCATGGCTGATCAGGACCGTTACTACGGCGAAATCGCGCTGGTTGCTGAGCGGTTGGGCGCCCGCGATGTGCCGCGAAGCCGCAAGGAAATTGCTGATTACCTTGAACGAATCCGCCCGCAACTGCTGTGCGACCAACGCAGTCGCGAGGTGTTGCGACTGCTGTTGAACGCGCCCGCCCCCAGCCGTCTGGCCAAACCGTTTGGCGGCTTGATGATGCAGGCCGGGATCGATCTGCTGCCGGACTGGGCCAGTGACATGCTCAGCGTCAATCAGACCTCGCTGCAACGCAAGTTGATCCGCGCCAGCGTCATGCGTAGTGCGCCGATGATGCGCTGGGCGATGCGTAATGGCTCGGTGCAGCGCGCCAAGCGGCGGATGGGGTTGCTCAGCTAAGCGCTTAAAAGCTTCGCGAGCAGGCTCACTCCCACATTGGATGTGTGTTGTTCATCAAATCATTGTGGGAGCGAGCCTGCTCGCGAAGGCATCACCGCGGTCCCGCGCCAAGCTGTTAAACTCCCGCGCCAAATTCCCTCCTGCAAGGCGCCCAGCATGTCTTCCTTGAATCAGGCGCTGCGCGCCGCCCTCGATCGTCGTCAGGACCTGCTGGCCGAACTGCATCAGCAAGGCACCGATTGCTATCGACTGTTCCACGGCAGCCAGGAAGGCGCCGGCGGCCTGACGATCGATCGCTACGGCCCGCAATTGTTGGTGCAAAGCTTTCACCAGTCGCTGGAGCGAGATGCGCTGCTGCAACTGCACGACACCATCAATCAGCACCTGGGCCTCGAAACGCTGCTGGTGTACAACGATCGCTCCCGTGGCAACTCGCGCATCGACCGTGAAGACACCGTCTACCGCGCCGACGAAGCCGCCCTGCAAGACCTGATCGGCCACGAATGGGGCCTGAATTACCGGGTTCGCGGCCGCCACGCCGGCCAGGATCCGCTGCTGTTCCTCGACCTGCGCACCACGCGCGGCTGGGTCAAGCAGCACAGCAAAAACAAAAGTGTGCTGAACCTGTTCGCCTACACCTGTGGCGTCGGCCTGAGTGCTGCGGCCGGTGGCGCTAGCGAAGTCTGCAACCTCGACTTCGCTGAGGGCAACCTGGCCGTCGGCCGTGAGAACGGCCTGCTCAATCCGCAATTGCCGACCATGGACTTCATCCAGTCCGATTATTTCCCGGCCATCCGCCAACTGGCGGGCTTGCCGATCAGCCAGCGCCGCGGGCAAAAACTGCCGAGCTATCAGCGTCTGGAACAGCGTCAGTACGATCTGGTGCTGCTGGACCCGCCGGCCTGGGCCAAGAGCGCTTTTGGCACCGTCGACTTGCTGCGCGACTATCAGAGCCTGCTCAAACCCGCGCTGCTGGCCACCGCCGACAATGGCGTGCTGATCTGCTGCAATAACCTGGCAAAAGTCAGCATGGACGACTGGCGCGAGCAAGTTTTGCGTTGTGCAGAGAAAGCCGGCCGGCCAGTGCGCGAGTGGACAGCGATGAAACCGGGCGGCGATTTTCCGTCAATGGATGAGCAGCCGCCGCTGAAAACCCTGATTCTGCAGCTCTGAGATTCGTCCGGAAAATCAGATAAATCCTATAAAGCATGATCACTTCGGAACCGGAATCGCGTGCCATACTCCAACGCACTCCGATTCAGACAGATGAAGCCGCACATGCCCAAAGGATTGATTCGCGCTATTGGCGCTCTGTTGACCGCTCTAGCCCTCTACAGCCTGCTGGGGTTTCTGATTTTGCCGGGTATCGCGTTACGGGTGGCCAATCAACAATTGGCCAGTTACGCGACGACGCCCGCGACGATTTCGCGGATCGAACTCAACCCGTTCAGCCTTGAAGTGACCCTGTGGGGCTTGATCATCGGCGATCCGGGCAAGGAGCAGGTCGGCTTCGAGCGGCTGTATGCCAATCTCCAGATCGACAGCCTCTGGACCAAGGCGCTGCACCTGTCCGATATCGAAATAGACAAACCCAAGACCGAAATCCTCTTCGGCAAGGACGGTAAGCTCAATCTGCTTGGCCTGTTCAAAATCCCCGCCAGTGAGCCGACCCCGGCCGACCCGAACGCCAAACCGTTCCCGTTGCGCATCGAGCGGATCAAACTGGCCGACGGCTATGTGCACTTCCAGGATGCACGGCCCAGCGAGCCGATCGAATTCCTCTACGACAAACTCGACTTCGAGCTGAAAAACCTCAGTACCCTGCCAGAAGATAACGCCGACATGACCCTGGTGGCCGCCGGCCCTGCCGGTGGACAGATCGACTGGACCGGTAATTTCAGCCTGATCCCGATCGCCTCCGAAGGTAAGTTGAAAGTCACCGATGCCAACATGAAAGTCTGGTGGCCTTACGTGCGCGATTCGGTGCCGTTGGATCTGGAAAACGGCACCCTGAACCTGAGCACCGATTACAAGCTGAACCTGTCCAAAGAAACCGAACTGCTGCTGAGCAACGTCGCCGTCAGCGTCGCGCCTTTCAACATCAAGGCACCGGACGGTCGGCCGCTGGCGAAGCTTGGGCGGCTGGACATCAGCGAAACCACCGTAGACCTGGCCAAGCAGCAAGTGGTCGTCGGCAAGATCCGCAGCCAGAAACTGGAAACCTGGGCCACCCTTGAAGCCGACGGCCAACTCGATTGGCAGAAACTGTTCGCCAGCCAACCGTCCAAACCGGCCGTCAAAGCCAACGCCGAACCGGCCAGCACCCCGGCAGCCGCCGATTCACCGAAACCCGACCCGGCGCCACCGAGCAAGCCATGGCAGGTGCTGCTCAAAGACGTGCAACTGCGCGATTACCAGGTGCATCTGGCTGACCGCAAGGCGCAACCCGCCGTCGCGTTGGATGTCGGCCCGCTGAACCTGGACCTGCAGAATTTCGACAGCCTCAATGGCTCGCCTTTTAACCTCAAGCTCGATACGGGCGTGGGCAAGCAAGGCAAGATCACGGCAGACGGTGTCGTCAATCTCGCCCCGGTCAGCGCTCAGTTAAAAGTGCAAACCAAGGACATCGACCTGCGCGTCGCCCAGTCCTATATCAACCCGTTCATCCGCCTGGAACTGCGCAGCGGCATGCTCGGCAGTGATCTGGCGGTCGATCTGAAAAGCACCGAGCCGCTGGCGTTCAGCGTCACAGGCAAAGCCCAGGTCGATCAACTGCATACCCTCGACACCCTCAAAACCCGCGACTTCCTCAAGTGGCAGCAGTTGGTGCTCGAAGGCCTGAATTATCAGCACGGCGATAGTCTGTCGATCGACAAGGTCAACCTGTTCCAGCCTTATGCGCGCTTCATGATCAACGATGACCGCACCACCAACATCGATGACCTGCTGATCCCGCAACCGGCCGACTCAGGCGCCAAAACGGCTGCAGCCAAACCTGCCAGCAAGGAAAAACCGCTGGGCATCCACATTGGCGGCATTGCCATCAATGACGGCTCGGCCAACTTCGCCGACTTCAGCCTGACCCCGAACTTCGCCACTGCTGTTCAACAGCTCAACGGACAGATCGGCACCATCGACAGCCGTCAGGCGAAACCTGCGACCGTGGACATCAAAGGCAAGGTCGACCGCTATGCGCCGGTGACCATCAAGGGCTCGGTCAATCCGTTCGACCCGATGGCCAGCCTCGACATCACCACCAGCTTCAAACGGGTGGAACTGACCACGCTGACGCCCTACTCCGGCAAGTTCGCCGGCTACCGCATCCGCAAGGGCCGGCTCAATCTCGACCTGCATTACCTGATCACCAAGGGCCAGCTCAAGGCCGAAAACAAAGTGGTGGTCGAGCAGTTGCAACTGGGAGAGAAAGTCGACAGTCCGGACGCCGTGAGCCTGCCGCTGAAACTGGCGATCGCGTTGCTCAAGGACGTCGATGGCAAGATTTCCATCGAGCTGCCGGTGACCGGCGACCTGAACAACCCGCAGTTCAGCATCATGCCGATTGTCTGGCAGACCTTGCGCAACCTGATCGTCAAAGCCGCCGCGGCACCATTCAAAATGATTGGCGGGCTGGTCAGTGGTGGTGGTTCGGAAGATTTGGGCACTGTGTCGTTTGCCCCGGGTTCAAGCAACCTGAGCAAGGAGGCCGAGGGTGCGCTGGTCAAACTGTCCCAGGCCCTCAAGGAACGTCCGGCCTTGCGCCTGGAAATCGAAGGCACGGCTGCTGCAAGCAGCGATGGCCCGCTGATCGCCGAGCAACGTCTGGAGCGGGAATACCAGTACAACTACTACAAAATGCTCCAGCGTCGCGGTGACAAGGTGCCGGCTCAGGCTTCATTGCTGGAAGTACCGGATAACGAGAAAGGTCCGCTGCTGGAAGGGATCTACCGCACGCGCCTGAAGACTCAGCCGCCCGCCGAATGGAAGGATCTGGGCAAGGAAGAACGCACGGTAAAAATGCGCGAAGGCGTGATCAAGTTCTGGAGTTCCAGCGATGTGCTGTTGCGTCAGTTGGGTCAGGAACGCGCCAGCAGCATCAAGGACTATCTGGTCGACAAGGGTCAGTTGGCCGATGACCGCGTGTACTTCATCGACGCTAACCTCGGCGAGGCGGAAAGTGACGGTGGGGTCGTTACGCCGCTGCATCTGGACGCCGAGTGATGGGCGCAAAATGGCTGATGAGCCTGGCTCTGGCGATGGCCACCAGTCAGGCCTCGGCAGCCGACACCCTGCGCTGCGGCAGTCAATTGGTCAGTGTCGGGGACAGGTCCAGCGAAGTGCTGCAGAAATGCGGTGAACCGGTCAGCCGTGATCTGTTGGGCTACAAGCGCAGCGCCAACCGGCGGGAAGAGTTTCAAGTCGAGGAATGGACCTACGGACCCAACGGCGGGATGTATCAGTACCTGCGTTTTGAAGGCAATCGTTTGAAGCAGATCACCAGCAAGCGCGGTAACTGAAGATCAAAAGATCGCAGCCTCCGGCAGCTCCTACAGGTGCACACACTCCACTGTAGGAGCTGCCGGAGGCTGCGATCTTTTGCGTTTGCCAAATAGAACAGGCCCCGACACGAATGCCGGGGCCTGTAATGGCCACATCCTTATGGCCTTCGCATGAACTCTCCAGAGGCGGCAGACGTATTGCTCGGCCCGCCTGTCGCGCCTTCTCCCAGTCCAGGCGAGAAGTCTTGCCTTACTCGGCTTTCAGGCCATCAGCGGAGACCGCTTTGACGCCTTTGATTTTCTTGGTGATGGCCACAGCAGTGGTTTTCTGAGCGTCAGTCACCGCAACGGTGGACGACAGAGACACAACGCCTTTGTTGGTTTCGACTTTGATATCGGTACCAGGAATCCCTTTTTCAGTCACCAGGTCACTTTTGACTTTGGTGGTGATCCAAGTATCGGAAACATCCTCTTTCGCTTCAGTGACCTCACCAGCAGCCAGCATCATAGGTGCTTGAGTGGCTTGGGTTTGAGCAAATGCAGCGTTGGCCATGGTCAGGGTCAGCGCGGTAGCAGTAGCGGCAGCGATAGCGAACTTCTTCATACGAGTAACTCCTGTTTTTCATAAAGTCTGCTGCGTGTCTTGTCAGCAGGGTTACTGGAGATATTGCGAACGCTGTGCCAAGTTTGAGACAGCCAACAAACACATATAAATCAATAACTTACAAAAACACCTGATTTTCGGAATCATGCAAAATGCATGACTTCCAAATTATCGACATGCAAGTTGCGGGTTTTACCGCAGGCCTAAGGCCATGAATTGTTGGAAGTTTTCTCATTACTCCAATTTGCCCCGAACGGCGAACAAAAAAATGCCCCGTCAACAGACGAGGCATCAGATCAAGCAGCCAGATTACACGCCGCTGCCGGGACAGCCTTTTGGTGCGAAGTCAGCGTTGACATTACTGGCACACGTCCAGGCACCCGCCGTGTTCCCCTGATGAGCGAGTCAGTGTGATGGTCTTGCCCAACACCGGTCCTGGAGCATTAACCAGCGTACAAGTGATCGTCCCTGCACCTGTCGAAGCTGTGCCTGAAGCCGCCAACGTGCAATTAGAGGTCGTCGCCGCCGCGTTACCTGCAACCAATAACAATGTAGGGTCGGTGCCTTGGTTGATGGTGTCTTCAAAAGGCACTTTCAACGCGCTGATTTCAGCCAGCCCCGCCGTTACTTTGGCCCGCGCTTGGTACTTGGAATATTGCGGCAACGCAAACGTCGCCAGAATCCCGATGATCGCCACCACGATCAGCAGCTCGATCAGGGTAAAACCTTTTTGAGTCTTCATAGACAAGCTCCATGCATGAGTCGAAATCTCATGATCTGAAGTAGCCGCAGCACAGCCCATGCCAAGCGCCGAGCCCCCTGTTGGCAGGACGCAAAGTGAGTGCAACGCCCTTTCCCACCCCCAGATTCCGCACTATCTGACACTTTTTGTCACCTGAACGCCGCTGGTTTGGTTCCTCCGCTTGACTAGGCTATAAGTCATGAACTGTCTGCGTCCGGTATCCCAATGAATGACATCGCCCTTAGCGGTCTGGCCAAGCAATTGGTCCTGGCCGAGCTGCTCACTGACAAAAGCGCGCAACAGGCGTATCAGCAAGCCCAACGCAACAAAACCTCCCTGGTCAGTTATCTGGTGCAGAACAAACTGGTGAAGAGTCGCCAGGTCGCCGAGATCGCTTCGGAACACTTCGGCATGGCCTTGCTCGACCTCAACTGTCTGGATAAGGAAACCCAACCCAAGGGTCTGGTCAGCGAGAAGCTGATTCGCCAGAATCACGCGCTGCCCCTCTGGCGGCGCGGCAACAAGTTGTTTGTGGGCGTTTCCGACCCGAGCAATCAGCAAGCCATCAATGACATCCAGTTCAGCACCGGGCTGAATACCGAAGCCATCCTGGTTGAAGACGACAAGCTCACCGATGCCATCGAAAAATTCTTCGATACCCAAGGCACCGGCCTGGAAGACATGGCCGACGTTGACCTCGATGGCGTGGACATCGAGTCGATCGATGACAACAAACAAGACGCCATCGCCGGACAGGATGCCGATGACGCGCCCGTGGTGCGCTTCGTTCACAAGATGTTGCTGGACGCGATCAAAAGCGGCTCTTCCGACCTGCATTTCGAGCCCTATGAAAAAACCTACCGCGTGCGGGTGCGTACCGACGGTATCTTGCGTGAAGTCGCCAAACCACCGATTCAACTGGCCAATCGCATCGCCGCGCGGCTGAAAGTCATGGCCAGCCTCGACATCTCCGAACGGCGCCGGCCCCAGGACGGGCGGATCAAGATGCGCCTGTCCAAGAGCAAATCCATCGACTTTCGGGTCAATACCCTGCCGACCCTGTGGGGCGAGAAAGTGGTGATCCGGATCCTCGACCCGTCCAGCGCTCAAATGGGCATCGACGCCCTCGGCTATGAGCCCGACCAGAAAGAACTGTACATGGCCGCCCTCAAGCAGCCGCAGGGGATGATTCTGGTGACCGGGCCCACCGGCTCGGGCAAGACCGTATCGCTCTACACCGGGCTGAACATTCTCAACACCGTGGACATCAACATCTCCACCGCCGAAGACCCGGTGGAGATCAACATGGAAGGCATCAACCAGGTCAACGTCAATCCCAAACAGGGATTGGACTTCGCCCAGGCGCTGCGCTCATTTCTGCGACAGGACCCGGACGTGATCATGGTCGGAGAGATCCGCGACCTCGAAACCGCCGAAATCGCCATCAAAGCCGCCCAGACCGGTCACCTGGTGCTGTCGACCCTGCACACCAACAGCGCCGCCGAAACCCTGACTCGCCTGCACAACATGGGCATTCCGGGTTTCAACATTGCCACCTCGATCAGCCTGATCATTGCCCAGCGCCTGGCACGCAAGCTGTGCAGCCATTGCAAGAAACCCATCGAGATTCCCCGGGAAGCGCTGCTCAAGGAAGGCTTCCCCGAGGAACGCATCGGCTCGTTCACGATCTATGAACCGGTCGGTTGCGATTACTGCAACGGCGGTTACAAAGGGCGAGTCGGGATTTATGAAGTGGTGAAGAACACACAGGACCTGCAACGGCTGATCATGGCCGAAGGCAATTCACTGGAAATCGACAGTCAGATGCGTAAAGACGGCTTCAACGACCTGCGCACGTCAGGCCTGCTCAAGGCCATGCAAGGCATCACCAGCCTTGAAGAAATCAACCGGGTCACCAAGGACTGAATATGGCGGTCAAAGCAGCAAAAATCAGCGTCTTTGCCTGGGAAGGCACAGACCGCAAAGGCACCAAAATGACGGGCGAATTGAGCGGTCAGAACCCGGCGTTGATCAAGGCCCAGTTGCGCAAACAGGGCATCACCCCCGGCAAGGTACGCAAGAAGTCCGCCTCGATTTTCAACCTGGGCAAGCGCATCAAGGCCCAGGACATCGCTCTGTTCACCCGGCAGATGGCGACCATGATGAAGGCCGGTGTACCGCTGTTGCAGTCCTTCGACATCATCGGTGAAGGCTTCGATAACCCGGCCATGCGCACACTGGTCGACGAGGTGAAACAGGAAGTCGCGGCGGGTAACAGCTTCGCCGCGTCGTTGCGCAAAAAGCCTCAGTATTTCGATGAGCTCTACTGCAACCTGGTCGATGCCGGCGAGCAGGCCGGTGCCCTCGATACCCTGTTGGAGAGAGTGGCGACCTATAAGGAAAAGAGCGAAAGCCTCAAGGCCAAGATCAAGAAAGCCATGACCTATCCGCTGGCGGTGGTGTTCGTCGCGATCATTGTGACCGGGATTCTGCTGGTCAAAGTGGTGCCGCAGTTCGAATCGGTGTTCAAAGGGTTTGGTGCCGAATTGCCAGCCTTCACGGTGATGGTCATCGGCCTCTCGGAATTCATGCAGGACTGGTGGTGGGCGATGCTCGGCGTGCTGATCGCGGCCATCTTCGGCGTGCGCCACGCCTTTAAAACGTCGCAAGCCTTTCGGGACCGAATGGACACCTGGCTGCTGAAATTGCCGCTGATTGGCACGCTGATGTACAAGTCCGCCGTGGCCCGTTACGCCCGCACACTGTCGACTACCTTTGCGGCAGGTGTGCCACTGGTGGAAGCCCTGGATTCGGTGGCCGGCGCCACCGGCAACATCGTGTTCAAGCGCGCGGTGCTGCGCATCAAGCAGGACGTATCCACCGGTATGCAACTGAACTTCTCCATGCGCGCCTCCGGTATCTTTCCGAATATGGCGATCCAGATGACCGCGATTGGCGAAGAGTCCGGCGCACTGGACGACATGCTCGACAAGGTCGCGAGCTTCTATGAGGACGAAGTGGACAACATGGTCGATAACCTCACCAGCCTGATGGAGCCGTTCATCATGGTGGTGCTGGGTGTTATCGTCGGTGGCCTGGTGGTTGCGATGTACCTGCCCATCTTCCAACTCGGCACAGCGATCTGACATGCCCTTGAACGACATTCTGACCCTCCACCCGTTGACCTTCGTGATCGCAGCCATGTTGGTCGGCCTGCTGATTGGCAGCTTTCTCAACGTGGTGGTCTGGCGCCTGCCAAAAATGCTTGACCGCGAATGGCGTGAGGAGGCTCGTGAAGTGTTGGGCTTGCCAGGCGAAACGCCGCTGCCGACCTTCAACCTGATACTACCCCACTCCCAGTGCCCACATTGCGGCCATCGAATCCGCGCCTGGGAAAATATTCCGGTGCTCAGTTATCTGTTTTTACAGGGTCGATGCTCGAACTGCACGGCAGCCATCAGCAAACGCTACCCGCTGACCGAACTGGTCTGCGGTTTGCTCTCGGCGTTCATCGCCTGGCATTTCGGTTTCGGCTGGCAGGCCTGCATGGCGCTGCTCCTGAGTTGGGGGTTGCTGACGATGAGCCTGATCGACGCCGAGCACCAACTGCTGCCGGATGTGCTGGTGCTGCCGCTGATATGGCTGGGGCTGATCGTCAACAGCTTCGGGCTCTTCGTGTCCCTGCATGAAGCATTGTGGGGCGCGGTGGCCGGCTATATGGCGCTGTGGACAGTGTTCTGGCTGTTCAAGCTGATCACCGGTAAGGACGGCATGGGCCACGGTGATTTCAAGCTGTTAGCGATGTTTGGCGCCTGGGGTGGCTGGCAGATCTTGCCTCTGACCATCCTGTTATCGTCGATGGTGGGCGCCGTTGTCGGCGTGATTTTACTGCGCCTGCGCAACGCGAAACCGTCGACACCGATCCCCTTCGGACCCTTTCTGGCAATTGCCGGCTGGATTGCCTTGCTCTGGGGTGGTCAAATAACCGACTTCTATTGGCAGTTTGTCGGTTTGAAATGAATACCCCTGTGGAAAAACCCTGGATTCTCGGCCTGACCGGCGGCATCGGCAGCGGCAAAAGCGCGGCTGCCCAGCACTTCATCGATCTGGGCGTGCACGTAGTGGACGCCGATCACGCAGCGCGCTGGGTAGTAGAACCGGGTCGCCCGGCGCTGGCAAAGATTGCCGAACACTTCGGCCCCGACGTATTGCAAGCCGACGGACAGCTGGATCGCGCGGCGTTGCGCAAACTGATCTTCGAAGTGCCAGAGGAACGCCGCTGGCTCGAAGCGTTGCTGCATCCGCTGATCGCAAAGGAAATCGCCGATCATCTGGCCAAGGCACAATCGCCTTACGCGATTCTGGTTTCGCCGCTGCTGATCGAGTCCGGGCAGTACGCCATGACCCAACGTGTTCTGGTGATCGATGCCCCGGAACAATTACAGATCGAGCGCACCCTGCAGCGTGACCAGACCAGCGAGCAACAGGTCCAGGCGATCCTCAAGG
The DNA here is from genome assembly GCF_039888995.1 of Pseudomonas rossensis. Classification (NCBI taxonomy): domain Bacteria; kingdom Pseudomonadati; phylum Pseudomonadota; class Gammaproteobacteria; order Pseudomonadales; family Pseudomonadaceae; genus Pseudomonas; species Pseudomonas rossensis. The sequence goes on from NZ_JBBWCB010000038.1 coordinate 47,164, forward strand.
CCCAGTCCAGCCGGCAGGACCGCGTGAGCCACGCCGACGATGTGGTGGTCAACGACCGCGACCTCGCCTGGCTGCACAGCGAGGTCGAACGCCTGCATCACTTTTACCTTACTTTGCCTGGAGGCCAGTCATGAGCCAAACCCCAACCGTCGAATGCCCAACCTGCGGCGCCCCTGTTGAATGGAGCCCCGAGAGCAAATTCCGGCCTTTCTGTTCGGACCGTTGCAAGCTGATTGACCTGGGCGCCTGGGCGTCGGAAGAACACAAGATTCCAGTCAGCCCGGATGCAGAAGACGAACTGTTCAGCGAAGACTTCGACCCGCGTCACTGATCTTCAAGGCCGCATAAAACCGTAGTCCTGGCTGTCATCGAGGTTTTCCGCAAGAAAACGCAACTCATCGGCCAGGTCTGCGGTGCTGCGCACCGCCTTGCTCTGTTGCACCACTGCGCTTAGCAAGGCGCGCAGGCTCAAACCCGGATCAAACCCCACTTCCTGCGCCCCATCCAGACTCTGGCGCAACTCCTGCCTTGCCCATTCGTAGACACTCATTTCGATGCTCCTGAAGGTTTTCCCGAGCATGGATTCGTCAGCGATTTTTGGATTTGATGTGGATCAAGATTTGGGATCGTCGTCTTTCCAGGGCGCCGAAAGGTAGCGCGTGCGATTGAACGTCTCCAGCCACTCAGGGCAAAACACCACCAGCGCGCTGACCACCATGCCGTTGATAAATGCTTCCGGGAAAATCAGTAACCACAGATAACCGACAAAATCTTCCAGCCAGTACGGCATGGCGAAACGTTCGTCGAACCACAGCAACCACAGCGCCAGCAGCAGGCACAGCAACGCCGACAGCGCCGCTGCAAAAAACCCGGACACGAAGATATACACAAAGGGATTACGCGGTTGCGCTCGCTCCACCAGGATCGCGCAGCACTCGGTGACCAGCACCGGCAGTAGAATCAGCAGCGCACCGTTGACCCCCATCGCGGCCAGATCCTGCCGCCCGAGCAACACCAATCCCGCTTGCGCGACCAACCCGCCGACAATCGCCAGCGGCCAGTCGAGCAACAGGGTCACGGCGGTCATGCCGATAAAGTGGTAGGACACGCCGGTGTCGAAGTCTTGTCGCACCAGCCAGAGCATGAACAGCGCGAACACCGTGCCGAACAACAGATGCTGGCGGCGACTGTCGCTGAACAGTTCGACCCACGGTGCTCGCGCAACGGCCCAGATCAGCACCGGCACATAGATCAACCACCCCGCCGCGAGGGATTCGGGTGACAGTAATTCGGCACCGATCATGGTGAGGCGCACTCCTTTGTCTTGCCGAAAGAGGACAGGTTCTCAGTCTACACCGGGCTTTGGATGCGCTTCGACTTCGGGGGGCGCTCCCTGGCTGGGTACATATCCATTTCTGCGGTAGCGGCTGCTGGCGGTTTCGCTTTTACAGCGAGTCACTTTCGAAAAGCGCGAAAGTAACCAAAGCGCTTCTGCCCCTCCATTCGGTGCCTCGCCTAGGCTCGGCATGCCCTCACTCCGGCATTGCTCCGGGGGCCCGCCGCCATCGGCCATCCATGGCCGGGGGCGGCTACCGCGGCATCCTTGCCGCG
>NZ_JBBWCB010000364.1:0-275 GCF_039888995.1 Pseudomonas rossensis
GACAGCTTCACCGACATCAGCGAAACCGTGACCACTTCCGAAGACGCTCCGGTGACCGGCAGCGTCCTCACCGGCACCAGCAGCGTCGACGGCGACGTCAGCGTGGTTAACTTCACGGTTGGCGGTACCCAGTACCAGGCCGGCAGCACCGCGACCATCGCCAATGTCGGCACCCTGGTGCTTGCCGCCAATGGCGCTTACACCTTCACCCCGGCCGCCAATTACAACGGCGCGGTGCCTAGCGTGAGCTACACCGTGACTGACGGTTCCGGCAG
>NZ_JBBWCB010000365.1:0-275 GCF_039888995.1 Pseudomonas rossensis
GACAGCTTCACCGACATCAGCGAAACCGTGACCACTTCCGAAGACGCTCCGGTGACCGGCAGCGTCCTCACCGGCACCAGCAGCGTCGACGGCGACGTCAGCGTGGTTAACTTCACGGTCGGCGGTACCCAGTACCAGGCCGGCAGCACCGCGACTATCGCCAATGTCGGCACCCTGGTGCTTGCCGCCAATGGCGCTTACACCTTCACCCCGGCCGCCAATTACAACGGCGCGGTGCCTAGCGTGAGCTACACCGTGACTGACGGTTCCGGCAG
>NZ_JBBWCB010000366.1:0-269 GCF_039888995.1 Pseudomonas rossensis
GCATCGTTGCGATCATTTTTAGGCCCGCTGCGATGGGTGGCCACCAAACCGGCTGGAAGAATCCGCGCCAGATTGCCTTGCTCTTGCAACTGCCGGGCCCAGGCTTGAGCACCCGGACCGGTCTCCATCAGAACCACGACATGAGGCGGCAACTGGCGGAGAAACTCATAAAACGCCTCGCGCGACTTGATCCGTTGCTCGTAGTGCACCTGGCCGAGGACGTCTTCACCGGCGACCTGAAAGACCTGCTTGGCCAGATCGACCGCCAC
>NZ_JBBWCB010000367.1:0-268 GCF_039888995.1 Pseudomonas rossensis
CGCGCGCGGCCATTAACCACGCCTTCAACGTGTTTCTGCAAGGGCCTTCCGGTCAGGTCCGCCTGATACCTGTGTGGCCCGCACACCAAGACGTGATGGCGCAACTGCCCACAACCCTTCCTCGGGATCAGCGCAATCGGATTTCACGATTTCTGTGTCACCTCGAGCAGCAGGATCTGAGCTGGTCAACGCTGGCGCCTGCTGCGGGCGAAGTGCGCCCAGCAGCGTTGGAGGCGGCGGTCAATACGGCCATTACGCAACACGGACT
>NZ_JBBWCB010000368.1:0-263 GCF_039888995.1 Pseudomonas rossensis
GACAGCTTCACCGACATCAGCGAAACCGTGACCACCAGCGAAGACGCCCCAGTCAGCGGCAGCGTGCTTAACGGGACGTCGAGCGTTGATGGTCCGGTCAGCGTGCTCAACTTCACCATCGGCGAAACCACCTACGCCGCCGGCAGCACCGCGACCATCGCCAACGTCGGCACCCTGGTGCTTGCCGCCAATGGTGCCTACACCTTTACCCCGGCGGCCAACTACAACGGTAGCGTGCCAACGGTCAGCTATACCGTCACTGA
>NZ_JBBWCB010000369.1:0-260 GCF_039888995.1 Pseudomonas rossensis
CCGATCACCAGGGTACCGACATTGGCGATGGTCGCGGTTTCACCGGCCTGGTACTGAGTACCGCCGACCGTGAAATTAACTACGCTGACCGGGCCGTCGACGCTGCTGGTGCCGGTGAGGACGCTGCCGTTGACTGGGGCGTCTTCGCTGGTGGTCACGGTTTCGCTGATGTCGGTGAAGCTGTCATCGACCGGGGTGACGCTGATGTTCAAGGTCGAGGTGACATTGCTGCCGGAACCGTCAGTCACGGTGTAGCTCAC
>NZ_JBBWCB010000370.1:0-257 GCF_039888995.1 Pseudomonas rossensis
TCGGTGAAGCTGTCGTCGACCGGGGTGACGTTGATGTTCAGGGTCGAGGTGACATTGCTGCCGGAGCCGTCGGTGACGGTGTAGCTGACCGTCGGCACCGTGCCGTTGTAGTTGGCGGCCGGAGTGAAGGTGTAGGCACCGTTCGTTCCGATCACCAGGGTACCGACATTGGCGATGGTCGCGGTTTCACCGGCCTGGTACTGAGTACCGCCGACCGTGAAATTAACTACGCTGACCGGGCCGTCGACGCTGCTGGT
>NZ_JBBWCB010000371.1:0-251 GCF_039888995.1 Pseudomonas rossensis
CTACATCTTTGCCACCACCGGGGTGAAGGTTATTGAACAGGACAACGGTGGCTACGATGAGCTGCGCAGCAGTGCGCCGACGGCGACCCTGGACCCGTTCATTGAAAAGCTGACTTACATCGGCACCGGCAGTTTCACCGGCACCGGCAATGCCGGCGACAACATGATCGTCGGCGGCGCGGGCAATGACGTGCTGATTGGCGGCGGCGGTGCCGACCAGTTGATCGGCGGCGCCGGCCTGGACATGGCCA
>NZ_JBBWCB010000372.1:0-250 GCF_039888995.1 Pseudomonas rossensis
CCATTTGCGCAGGCTCAGTGGAAGATGCCAAGCCTACCGAGATTAAGGCATTGTTCGGCAACCTGCCTGACCCGGCGAGGGGCGCCGAGCTGCGCGATAAAAGGCTGGCCGCCGGATTGTCTATCTATCTAAGTCTTTTTTAGTCGCAATTCATGCCGGTCCGCTAGGCTGGACGCAATGAATACGGGTCGAAAACCGTATTGATTGCAGGTCGGGAAGTTTTCGAATGCAGGTCGTTACACTCATCGCC
>NZ_JBBWCB010000373.1:0-250 GCF_039888995.1 Pseudomonas rossensis
GCGAACCAGGGGAACTGAAACATCTAAGTACCCTGAGGAAAAGAAATCAACCGAGATTCCCTTAGTAGTGGCGAGCGAACGGGGACTAGCCCTTAAGTGGCTTTGAGATTAGCGGAACGTTCTGGAAAGTACGGCCATAGTGGGTGATAGCCCTGTACGCGAAAATCTCTTAGTCATGAAATCGAGTAGGACGGAGCACGAGAAACTTTGTCTGAATATGGGGGGACCATCCTCCAAGGCTAAATACTAC